>JBAZWT010000007.1 GCA_041660205.1 Candidatus Babeliales bacterium | reverse complement strand
TCTGTACAGATGGTTATGGCAAATTAATTAATAAAACAACATTCCCAAATAATTCACCAGTTGCCGTGTCTCAACTTGGTTTAGTTACTCCAGTATCAGGTGGCAATAAAGCATTTTATTCTCAAGCAACACCTGCAAAAACTTCTTCTTCTAAATCTGCAAAAACTAAAACTTCAGTTGCTACAAAAGCACCTGAAAACACTGAAGAGTTTGCTGATGTAAATACAAACTACGCAGCACAAGGATGTTGGGTTTATGTGTGTGCAAATACTGCTTTTGCTCACGTCCTTCAACAGCAAGAAAGTGCTGGCAAAACAGTTAAAGAGTTTTCACCGTATGGAGAGTATGTTGATTATATTATTTTCCTTGATGATCAAGGCAATCAAGTTCCACTTTGCGTACCTACGCAGCAGCCGATAGTCACAGGTTCAACGGTGAACTGGCCAACGATTGGTTTAAATCCTGCAGCAGTATACTGGGCGAGCTTACTGAGCTACAACTTGGCTGATTTTGCTGCTCAAGATGGTACACCTATGATGTATGCTGTAAATCCAAGCACCACATCAAATGCGAAATTTGCAGGCTTAACAGCTGTTGCACAGGCTGCTATTGCAGAATTGTCGCAATCTCAAGCAAAAGCAGCAACGTTCCCTCTTTTAGGTCAACAATTCACGATACATTCACAAGCAATGCTTTCAAAATACTCTCAAGGACCATTCTCGTATGGTCATGCTAAATTAACGTTAAGTGAAAAAACTATTTCTGTTCCGGCAGCGTCGGCAGGCGGAACAGCATCAACTGTTAACTTGTATGAAGGAAGTTACTGTTTTGCATCACAAGGTGCACAGTCACAAGTTAAAGATCTTTTAGTTGCTGAAGATAGCTCTGGAAATGCTGGGGTGCAGTTGCCAGATCCTACAGTTGTTAATTTTTACAGCTTGGTAACTGATATTGGTTACACGGTTCAAGCTGATGGAACACTACAAGCAACCGATTTCTCACAAGCGCCACTTACAAAAAGTGGAGCAACGTACAAATTAAATAAATCTGCAAAAGGTACATTTAATATGTTCAGTGCGATTGCTGGAGATACTGCGACTATACCTGACTACTTAACAGAAATGCGTGATGCATGGTGGGATAATTTTGATTCTTCAGTACAATCTCAAGGTTTTAACGTTGGAACGCTTGCCTTTAAATTAGCGCATGGTTTACCTAAAACAGCAGTTGCAAGCAAATGTTTCATCTATGAAGTAAGCCCAAGTCCTTCAGCTTCTTTAACAAATAATGATTTGTATGTGCTGGTAAAATCAACGTCACCAGCTATAGCGTCGTTAAATCCGATCAATGCTACTTCGGCTACAAAAGATGCAATACTGGTGAGCTTGCTGACCGGATATCTGTACGATACTGATGGAACTGCAAAATTGGATGGCAATAATAAACATCAAAAAATATCAGCACCAGCTGGACCGGCATCCGCTGGTTCAGAAAAAATGAGATGTCAGTTGATTCAAGATGCTTTAATGACTAAGTTTCCTGTTATAGCTGGTACAGCTTTCCAAACCCAATATGCAAATTTTGTAAATTCGTACGTGTCGCAAATGCAAACACCAATGGGTCCATATAGTTTTGGTGACTTGCATCTTGGAATTTATGCTGGCGACTTATATGAGCAAAAATATGTATACTTCACTGCTGCAGGAATGCATAAATCACAAGCAAGCTTTGAGCCAACGGACATGTTTGTAACGCTTGATGGTTATCCAAGCAGTCCGGTAGTTGGACAAACACCGTTAAGCGCTAACACACAAAATATGATGAGTTTAATTACTGGTGAAGTGTATGATGCAACGGGTGTTGTAGGAATGATGACTCCTATCACGCAACTTTTTGCATTTACTGATAGTTCAAAAGGTGATTGGAGTCTGTGGATCCAAGATAATTTAAATCAGTTGCAAGCAATGGCTAAAGCTCGTGTAGCTGCGCAGCAAGCAGAGCAAGCAGAATTAGACGCAGATGAAGCTCAAGCTCCAGACAGTGCAACTTTAATGACACCAGCTGCAGTACTTGCAATTATTAATAGACTTATACCATCTGGACTCAACGGACTTCCAGCTCCGTATGCAACATTGAAATTTGATCCACTCAAAAAAAGCTATGTACGTGTGTCGCCTGCAAGCGATACAGATTCAACCGATTTCTTATATCAATTCTTTGATGTGCCAAATCAAACAGTACCAACTGGTGCAGTTTATAAATCAAATGGTAATCAGGTTCGTGTTATCCAAGGTTCTGAATTGCAAGCAACCAAAGACATGTATGGTGTCGTTGTTGACGGGCAAGGAAAACAGTCTCTGGGTGTTCCATTGCTCAAACCGTCACTGTTAATGCATGAAGATGATAAAGCGTTAAGTGGTAGAGCTTCTGGTTCAACTATGTATGTAAGCACTGACTCGAATTTCCCTGGTGAAAATATCACTCTGCCAAATGGTTATCATATGTACTTTAGTAAATTGATGGGAACTTATTACGTCTATGAAACTAAAGGAAAACGAAACCAATGGATATCAGTTTCTGGTGGTAATTTATATGAACAAGATGGAACACCAGTTAAATTAAAACAACAAGTTGCTATCGTTTCAGGCAAAAAAGGTGTAGATGATATGATTCTGCTGTATGAAAATAATGCAGGATTTATGCAAGGGTACATGAGCGATGGTGCTGATTACAAAAACGTTAACGGCACAGACGGGTCTGGCACAGACGGCATGAGCTGGATGGGGATGTCTTCTCCGTATAACCTGTTGACGGTTACTAATAATAAAGCAAAAACTAGTTACACTGTTGGTAAAAAAACATACAACGTTAATACAGATTACACATGGAATCCTCTGTTTGTAGTGCCAATTATTAGTGCAGATGCTTCTGGAAAAGTCTTGAGTTCACCAGCATCAAATAGTTCATACGTTGACGCACAATTAGTACTACATAAAGGCAACATCTCTCATATCATCTATGGTCAAAAAATGTATAAAGCAGAAACAGAAGCAAAAGCTTCAAGCGCGCCATTGAAAATGGTCTCTGTAAGTGGTGATAAGCCTAAAACAATCACTATTTCTTCTGATGTTGACAGCGACACTAAGGCTCCGTTTATCACAATTAGTGACGGAACTCATAATTATAAATATGGCTTTGTATTTGATCAGTTGGAAGATACTCAGTTGGCATCATATCAAACACAAATCTGGAATGGTGATGTGGTTGCTTGTCCTATTGCGCTTCCTGTTGGTCCATACACCACGAAGCAAGTAACGGTTGCTGGAAAATCTATTACAGTTTCTGCGCCTGATGAGTCAACGCATGCATTATTCGTTCAAAATATACAAAATGTTGGTGGCTTGAAAGCATTGAATTCAGCAAGTTCTATTGTTGGTGCTCCAACATCTCCGACTGACTTGAACTTGCTTGGTGTGAATTTAGGCAGAATTTACCCATCTAAAGATGGAAGATTCTTTGCATCAATTGCTCCATCTGATGGTACAGCATCAACGTTTACCTATTTTGCTGATGGTGGATATGTTGATTTACAAACAGGTGCGTTATTTGATAACTCTGGCATGTCTGTAGGTTATAGCTTGGCTTTAAATGACTTTTTATCAGTGCTTAGCAAAGTACAAGTGACGGTAACGAAAAACAGCTCAACAGGTAAAAATCAGCTAGAGTATCGCAGTAGCCCTGTCATTAAAATGCAAACGGATGCTCTTGCTGCTGCTGCTAAAGCTAAAGCAACACCGGCTGCAAAATAACTTTTTATAAAAAAAGTAGTTTTAAAAAATCCTCGTATGAGTCAGATGTGACTTGTGCGAGGATTTTTGTTATAGTTTTTTATGTGTTAAAATTCTTTTATATACAAGGAATGTTATGAAAATAGAAACTAAAATTTCTACAAAAAATGCTTTTGATCTTGGTAGCAAGTCAGTAGCATTTTTTATTCAAGAAAAATTTCAAGAAAAAGATTTTGCAGCTTTAAGCAAAACAACAGGCGTTGATCTTGGTCAATTTTTAAAAGAATGTAAATTTACCGGAGCACAGGGATCAGTTGCTCATCTGCCAGTTTTTGGTAAAGGCAAAACAATTACCTACTTGTATTTTGCAGGACTTGGTTTGCAGGGTGCTGATAAAAAATTAAGTTTAGAAACTTTACGTAGATCAATTGGCTCTGTTGTTAAAGCTGCTGCGGCAAAAGGTTTTGAGTCATTGGCATTGGATTTGCCTGAAGCAAAACTGTTTGGTCTTGATGCTGATTATTTCATGCAGCAAGTAACAACCATTGTGCATATTGCAAGTTACAAATTCGATACATACATCACAACCATTGATAAAAAAGATAGAGCAAAAGTTCTTGAAGTTACGCTGTGTGTAGAAACTTCTGAGCAAAAATCTGCAAAATCAGGCAATGAAATTGGGTCAGTTATTGGTCAAGCTGTTAATCGCACCAGAGATTGGGTTGATACACCAGCAAATCATTTGCACCCAACAGCATTAGCAGACCATGCTAAAAAATTAGCAAAAGAAAAAGGTCTTAAGTGCACAATCTTTAGCGAAGAAGAAATTAAAAAAATGGGCATGGGCGGAATTGCAGGTGTTTCTGCAGGATCTGCGCAAGATGCAAAATTTGTGATTCTTGAGTACAAATCTAAAAAAGCAAAAGCGCAAACTATTGGATTTGTGGGTAAAGGTATAACATTTGATTCTGGAGGGCTCAGCATTAAACCTGCAAACTCTATGGAAGAAATGAAAGAAGATATGGCTGGTGCAGCTTCTGTCATCAATACGCTTGCTGCGTTGGCTGATTTAAACCCCGACGTTAACGTTATTGGTTTTGCAGCAATCACTGAAAATTTGCTCGGTGGGTCAGCGCAAAAACCAGGTGACATCGTAACTTTTTACAATGGTAAAACTGCTGAAGTTCGTAACACTGATGCAGAAGGCCGTCTTGTTTTGGCTGATGCGCTTTCATACGCGGTTAAAAATTATAAACTTGATGCAATCATTGATGTAGCAACGCTTACTGGTGCATGCATTTATGCTGTTGGTCCATTTTTCTCTGCATTGCTTAGTGATAATGATGAGTTGGCTGGAAAAGTACAACAAGCAGCGCAGCATTCTGGTGACTACGTATGGCGTTTGCCATTCACTCTAGATTTTAAAGATGCAGTTAAATCATCAGTTGCAGATATTCAAAACGTTGGAAATCCTGCGATTGCAGCAGGAACGATTACTGCAGCATGGTTCTTACGACATTTTACCGATGAAGTTCCATGGGTTCATTTAGACATTGCAAGTACTGCATACAATGTGCCAAACATTAGTTACTATGGAAAAGGTGCAACTGGTTCTTCAGTTCGTCTTTTGATTGATGTAGCTATGAATTGGAAAAAATAGTTTTTTGATTTGATATTAAATTATTCTCTCCGTCGTTCGCCCTGAGTGTTTTTCGAAGAAAAAAGTATCGAAGGGTAAAAAGTAATTTTCCCTCGATACAAAATTGCTTTGCAATTCCACTCGGGACGAACGACTGGGAAGTGGTGTTATCTTTTGTGGGTAATGCATAGTTAGGATGAGCGGATTTATTAAAAATTTATTTTCTGTTTAAAATATGTTAGTTGTAGAGATACTTTTAGGGAGTTCATGTATGAAATTGTTTCAGGGTAAAATCATTTTTCTTTTAACGTTGTTTTGTGTACAAAATCAACAAGCAAGCGAAGCACAAAAAGGATACCATGTAAGTGAGTCGTTGGTTGCAAAAGAAGCAGAGAATAAAAGGCGTCTAACTCTTGCAATTGAAGCAGTAGATTGTGCTTTTACGCGTGATCAATGCGTAACTTTTAACCAAATGGATTTGGTTCGTGAGGCTATAGAAATTCGAAAGTTTGCATTAAAAGATGATGTTGAAATAAACTGTGAAGCAAGAAAAGCGCAAAAATTGTATTTTAAAGAGTGTCTTGTTGAAAAACGTAATCATGTAACTGAAGTATTATATTCACAAGCAATTATAGCTTTTTTGCAAGGACAACTGGAGCTAGGAAATAAATATGTTTCAGAAGCTGATTTAATAAAAAATAAACAATTTGAAAAGATAGCTACGCGATTAGAATTGCTAAATCAGTAACCATTAGAAGGTTTATAGAGTTTATTTCAAGATCATATATTAATTATAAAAATATTTTAGGGGTATTTATTTATGAAATTGTTTCAGTGTAAAATTATTTTTCTTTTAACGTTATTTTGTGTGCAAAATCAATGGACATGCGAAGCACAAAAGGCATACGAAGTAATGGATGAGAAAAAGTTAAAAAAAATGCATCAAGCAATTCGAGATGCTGATTTGTCCTTTGTGGATCGACAAAAGCAACTCTCTGAGCAAATGGCTTTGATTAACAAAGCAATACTGTGTCGATATCAAGTATTTGGATATAGTTATCCAATAGATGTGGCAATATCTGAAGCAAAGCGTTTGTATTGTGAAGAGTGTAATGCTCGTAAGCGTAATCATGTAACTGAAGTATTATATTCACAAGCCCTTATAGCTTTTTTGCAAGGACACAGGGAGCTAGGAAGTAAATATGTTTCAGAAGTTCATGCAATAAAAACTAAACAATTTGAAAAAAGAACTATGGGATTAGGATTGATAAAAGGATTGCCTGTAGAAGAGTTATAAAGTTTATTTATTTTCAATCATTTGACTGCACAGCGTTTGCGACCAATCCAATCATAAAAAGATTGCAGACAAGCGCTGTGTTTCCATAGCTAATAAATGGAAGGCCGATACCTTTGGTTGGGGCAAGGCCAGTTGATACAAACAGATTGATGATAAATTGCAACGAAATTATGGTAGTAACTCCTTGCACTAAAAACATTGAAAACATGTTTTTTAAATTCCATGAAATTCTAAATCCAAACCATGCAAAGAGCATGCATAGAATTATAAAAAACAAAGATCCGATAAATCCAATTTCTTCTGCCATGATGGCAAAAATAAAATCAGTATGTTGCATAGGAAGATAGAAAAATTTTTGTTGTGATTGTGCAATTCCTGTTCCCCATAATCCTCCGGACCCAATTGCGATAAGTGATTGAATAATTTGAAATCCTGTTCCTTGAGGATCTTGCCAAGGGTCAAGGTACGTCACAATTCGTTGCCACCGGTATGGTTGTAAATAGATCATAAAAAATGCAACGGGTAGTGCAGCCACAATGGTACCGATAAAATATCTGAGAGGTAAATTTGCCACAAAAAGCATGATCAGCGTTGTTGCAAAAAGCGTTGCCAAGCATCCAAAATCAGGCTGCTTGAGAAGCACGAGCCCGATAACTCCCATGATGATAGAAAGCGGCAATGCTGTTTTAAGCGTATTGTTATCCAGTATTTTTTTTCGAGAAAGAATGGAAGCTAAATAAATAACGAGCGCAACTTTTAAAACTTCGCTTGGTTGAAATATAAATCCATGAAGGTTTAACCAACGGTGCGAGCCATTCATTTTATGGCTTAAAAAACTAACTAAAGGAAGTGCTGTGGCGATCGTTGTGGCAAGCAATGCAAAAAAACTGACACTTTTTAAAAACTGTAGTGAAATTGAACGAGCCAAAAGAAAAGCTAAAATTCCTACCACAAGACCAATAAGTTGTTTTTTGACGAAATAAAGTGGTTGGTTGAGTGTCTCAAGTGCGAAAAAAGAGCTTGAAGAGTATACGAAAATAATTCCGAGCATTACAAACGTCATGCTGATGAGTAGGAACATGGTCAAATCATATTTAAGTCTTTGTTCTATAAACATTTATTTCCCTAGGTAAAGATAATCACCACGTTAACATAGAATTTTGCATGAATGAAGAAAATATTTAGTGAAAATTTTTACAGTAACTGCATAATCATTTTTTTAAATTGATTGCCACGATCTTGGTAATTTTTGAAAAGATCAAAACTTGATCCAGCGGGTGAAAATAAAAGAATCTCAAAATTATTCTGAACAGGATTATCCTGAAGTGAAAGATATTGGTCTAGCGCTTGCTGCAATGTTGCAGATGTGTAACATTGCACGTTATATTTTTTGCAGAGTGATGATAAAATTTCAGCTTCTTTTCCAAAAGCAAACACGCACACTTGTTGCTTCGTTAAAAATTTTATCAGCGGTGATCGATTAGTACCTTTACTCATTCCGCCAAGGAAAAGAGCGATTTTTTTATGTTTAAAACGTTCTGTCGCTTTATGGGTTGCTTGCCATACCGTTGATTTTGAATCGTTATAAATATCAACACCGTTTAGATTGCGGACAAATTCAACACGATGCTCTTGATCTTGCACGGTGTGTGTCATAGTGATGAGCTGATCGAATGGAATACGTTGGAGATGCAAACTTGCAATGATGATGAGCCAATTTTGCTGAAATGTGACATCAGGTAGTAAGTGTATGTTTTTAAAAACAACTAAGGGCTTTAGCCCGGCTTGTCCGCCGTAGATTCTAGTATCCCTCGATACATTTTGCTTCGCAAAACACTCGGGACGAACGTCACTTAAACTTGAAGACGTAGGCTGGATCACAGTCCGTAAACCATCGTCCAAAACAACATTATTTTTCTGAATGTAAAATATTGGATTTGTTATTTTTTTACGTGGCTTGTGCGGGCAAAAAAGATATACGCGTGATGATACATCGACATGCTTTTTTATTTTTTCAATTAAATGGTAGGGCAGCAGGGCGATCTGATTGTTTGTTTGATGCTTGATGAGATTGCATTTAGCGACAAAATATTCTTTTTTAGTTTTGTGATGATCAAGATGATTTGGAAAAAAATTGGTCCAGATTGCTAAGTCTGGTGCAAAATGGTGTGCGTAGTGTAGCTGATAGCTTGAAAGCTCGAGTACTATTGTTTGCGGCTGTGGATGTAAGTTGCACACGTTAAGCATTGCGTATCCAATGTTTCCTGCGGCTACAGAATCCGGAATGCTTTGTTGTAGCAAATTGGTGATACTTGTTTTTCCAACTGTTCCAGTGATAGCAATTGTATTTATATGCGTAGCATTAGTCGCAATTTGTGCTGTGAAAATATCAAGCTCGCATATGAATTTTGCGCCATATTTTTTTTGATAGGAATGCAGCGCAACGCCAGGACTTGGGATAATGATGTCATTGAAATCTAAAAATTTTTTAATTGACTGCGGTGTTTGAATAATTACATCAATAGTTTCGTGTGGCTTACTATCCAGAATTTGAATGTGGTCGGTGAATTGTTTAACGTATTCAAGTACTGATTTGCCGACTACGCCAAGGCCCCAAATACCGATATTTTTGTTTTTTAGATTGATTGTTTTCATGTATCATATGATATCAAGTAATTATTAGTTGAGCAAAATTGATTTTATAAAAGGATTTTTATGCATAGATCGAAGTTATTAACATTGTTGCAAGCATATAATCCAACAGATCATGAAGAAATTGAAGCGAAGCAACGAATGATATTATTCGTGGAGCAAAATGCTGATTGTTTTCAGCGGTCGCTTGCAATTGGGCACATGACAGCTTCTGCATGGCTTGAGAGTAAGGATGGATCTAAGGCACTGCTTATGCATCATAACAAATTGAATATTTGGTGTCAGCTTGGTGGTCACTGTGATGGTGACTGCGATATTTTGGCAGTAGCTCTTAAAGAGGCGCAAGAAGAATCTGGCATTGAAAACGTTGCTGCAATTAGTACTGAAATATTTGATATTGATATTCATTTTATTCCTGAAAACAGTCGTGAAAAAGGGCACTATCACTACGACGTACGATTTTTATTACGTGTTACCAGTAATGAAGAGTTTGTGGGAAATAGTGAGTCAAAAGAATTACGCTGGGTAGGCAAAGACAGAAGCCTTTTACCAACTGACAGTCGATCAGTTGTTCGTATGTTTGATAAATGGGTACAAAGAGGGTAATGATAGTCCCTCGATACCCAGGCTTCGCACAAGGCTTCGCCGGGCAGGCTGATTTCTTCGAAATCACTCGGGACGAACGGCAGCTGGGTGATAGTTTTTTAGTACGGAAGAAAGTTGTAAAATAATTTTTTTGAGATTCGTTTTGATCCAGTTCTAGGATATTCTTACTTACAGTCGTTCGTCCCGAGTGTTCTGCGTTAGCAGAATGTATCGAGGGATATGTGTGTTCATATAGCCATAGAAAAAAGCACAGCTTTTGGTATCCTTTTAAAATGCATTATTTCTGTATGTTTATTTCTGCCATGAGGTGTGTTTTCCATGAGTGATGAAACGAAAAAAAATGAGTATTCAGGTACGTTAAATCTTCCTAGAACAGATTTTCCAATTCGAGCTCAATTTTCTATTTCAGACGCAATTATGCTTAAGCGTTGGAATGATGAAAAACTGAGTGAAAAAACATTTACTCATAATCAAGGTGAAACAAAATTTATTCTTCACGATGGTCCACCGTATGCAAACGGAAACATTCACTTGGGGCATGCATATAATAAAATTTTAAAAGATATTGTGACCAAATTTGAGCGTATGGCTGGTAAGCATGTGCCAATTATTCCTGGTTGGGATTGTCATGGTTTGCCAATTGAGCTTAAAGTTACTCAAGAGCATAAGAATTTATCTCGGCAAGAATTAAAAACAGAGTGTCGTCTTTATGCACAAAAATGGATTGATGTTCAACGCGAGGAATTTAAAAAACTTGGCGTTATGATGCATTGGGATACACCGTATACAACGATGAGTTTTTCATATGAAGCAGCAATTTTACGCGCGTTTGCAGAGTTTGTAGCGCAAGGTTTTATCCAAAAAAAATTAAAAACAGTTCCATGGTGCGCTTCGTGCCAGACCGTTTTAGCGAACGCTGAGATTGAGTACGCAGAGCGTAAAGATCCATCGATCTATGTTCAATTTCCATTTTCTCAGTCCATTTCATCAAAACTTTTCCCCGAGACAGCAGGGCGCCAGGTTAGTCTTTTAGTTTGGACAACGACACCGTGGACATTGCCATTGAATCGTGCCGTTGTGCTACGTCCGAAAGCAGAGTATGCTCTGGTGGAAATGAGCGGTAAGTTGGTCATTATTGGCAAAGATTTGGTTGAGAAAGTTGCAGCGATCACAGGGATGACCGCACAGGTTTTAAAAACTTTTGCAGCAGAACATTTGATTGGTCAAAAAGTATCTCATCCTTTTATACAAGACTTTCAAGTACCAGTCATTGGTGATGGATTTGTTTCACTTGAAGATGGTACCGCATGTGTTCATAGTGCTCCTGGCTGTGGACCGGAGGATTATGAAGTTGGTATAAAAAACAACTTGGAAATTTATTCACCGTTGTCACCGGATGGAAAATATACAACTGAAATTAAGCCGTTTGAGCTTGCAGGCATGCCTGTTGTTGATGGACAAATTTGGGTTATAAAAAAATTAGCAGAACTTGATTTAATACTTTTCAAACAAAGCATTCGACACTCGTACCCGCATTGTTGGCGATGCCGTAATGGACTGATTTTCCGTGCGACGAGCCAATGGTTTTGCGATTTGACGCAACATAATTTGAAGCAACGGGCTTTGGATGCAATCAAAGATTTAAAAATGATTCCAGAGACTGGAAAAAATCGTTTTTCTGCCACGTTAGAAGGGCGACTTGAGTGGTGCCTTTCTCGTCAACGCACCTGGGGAGTTCCAATTCCTGCATTGAATTGCACGACGTGTGGTCATGTATTTACATCACCTGAACTCATTGAGACGGCAGCCCTTGGTGTAGAAAAAGAGGGTATTGAATTTTGGGACAAAGTTTCTGTGCAAGATCTTGGAAATTATTCCTGCTCTTCATGTTTATCAATATCATTTCAAAAAGAATTTGATATTTTAGATGTATGGTTTGAATCTGGCGTAAGTCACTATGCTGTTTTGCGTAATAATCCTGATCAAGCATATCCTGCTGATATGTACCTTGAGGGTAAAGATCAGCATCGTGCATGGTTTCAAAGTTCGCTTTTAACATCGCTTGTGCTTGAAAAAATTGCTTGTATGAAAGAAATCGTAACGCATGGTTTTACCGTTGACCAACATGGTAAAAAAATGTCAAAATCGCTGGGCAACGTAGTTACTCCTGGAGAAATTGTTGACAAGGTTGGTACCGATGGACTTCGTCTGTGGGTGGCAAGTAATGATTATGATAGTGATCCGATCGTTTCTGAACTACTGCTTAAGAACGTTTCAGAGGTGTATCGAAAAATTAGAAACACGAGCCGATTCTTACTTTCGAATTTATATGATTTTGATATAAAAAAAGATGCCATTTTATTTGAAAATATGTTTGCAATTGACCAGCAGGCTTTAGTTCGCTTGCATCAGTTTAATCAAACGGTGCAAAACGCTTACCGCGATCGCAAGATGACGGCTGCGTTTCATGAGCTGGGCGACTATTGCGCTAAAGATTTAAGCGCATTTTATTTAGATATTATCAAAGATCGTCTGTACGTTGAAAAGGCTAATGGGGTTTTGAGACGAAGTGCTCAGACGGTTTGCTATCATATTTTACATACGATGACGACGGTTATGGCGCCGATCCTTTCCATGACTGCTGAGCAGATATTTGATGAATATAAAAATTCAGAGCAAGAATCAATTCATTTACAAGATTTTGCCGACACTCAGACTTTGTTTGAAGGCGTGATGCGTGCGTATCGATCGAGCGAGCAACCGTACCTGCGCCATGCGGGTGATGATAGCGCGTCTGCGCAGTCTGAATTTATGGCTGCATGGGGGCAACTATCGTTACTGCGTTCTACTATTTTAAAAGCTCTTGAGAATTTGCGTGAGCAGGGCGTGATCAAACATTCACTGGACAGCGCTCTACGCCTTCGCATAAGCCCAGATTTTTCCGGATATAAAGACATTGAGCATTTCATTCGTGTTTTATCTGGTCAAACTCCAGAAGCCTTTTTTAAAGAATATTGCATTGTTTCCCAGGTTGAAATGGTAGATAAGCCGGATAGCTCAATGCTTGAGGTGGTCCCAGGGGTTTTTCTAGCGGCGAGCAAAGCTGCGGGAACAAAATGCAATCGCTGTTGGCAATGGTCGACTGATTGTAGCGTTGAGGGACTTTGTGGCCGGTGTGCTGCAGTTTTAAAACCGTAGCCTACATCGCAGCACTCACATTTTTTAATAGAACTTTACAAATAATCTGAGTTCTACAATTTCCCCGCCGGCTGGAAGCACGGCTATGCGGGGAAATTGTAGAACTCTTTGTTTTTTTTACATCGTTTTGGGCACTATAAGGATGTTTTTATAACTTGATCTGCAAGGATTTCATGAAGGCTTTATAAGGATTTTATAAGGAACTTATGAGGAATATATTAAAATAAAAGGGCGAACAGTTGATTTTTTGGCGCTGCAAAAGGTATTCTTGAGATATGTGGTATTTTATAAAGAAGGGATTAGGGATGAAAAAATTACTTTTAATGACTGTTTTGGTGTGTATGCAGGTCTATGCGTCGGCACCAGCCAGATCTTCGGCGACTGTTAGAGGTGAATCGGAAGATTTGTTAGATGTGGAAACAGGTTATCTTCCAATAAAACAAAAAGGGGAACCTGTGAAACCTTCTCCTGTGAAACCTTCTAAAGAAAAACTTACAAAAGAAGTAAGCTCTGAATTCGAATTCGAAGAGGAAGAAGAATCTGAAGAATTAATCATAAAAGAATTAATAGAAAGATTTAAAGAAATAAATACTGCGTTTCGTTTGAAAAAGTCTCAATCTGAGGACTTATTACGAAGAATACAAAGCTTGAATGTGGAAATCGAAGATCAAAGAAAAAAAATAAAAAAACAAAATAATGAAGATGCAGATGAAATTCAAATATTAGAAAATAAAATGAGATCATTGTCTGAAATAGAAAAAGAGATACTTGCTGGAAGTAGTGTCTCTAAAAAAGAGCGTCTTGAAAGACTAAAAGATGAAGTAACTCAGACAAGTGCTCGTATAGATGAATTAAGGACGTCTGAAAAAGCTCTACGCGACCAACTTGTTAAAATATCTGACCGTAAAAGATATATGATACAGCAACAAAAGAATTTAGATTACGAACTAAATCAATTAGAATCAGAAAAAGATTATTTAGAGGTAGAGTTTGGCACGGTTGAAAGCTTGGAGAAACTCTTAGTTAATTAAAAAAAGATGAATTAGAAAACAAGTAACAAATAAATTAAGTAAGAAGGAGTTAGGGATGAAAAGATTACTATTAATGAGTGTTTTGGTGGGTACGGCAATACATGCAAATGATGACGATGACTCAATGCCAGCAACAACAACTATACCGAGTAGTTATCAAGTTCAAGAGTCAGTAGCACCAGGGTCTGCTAAAGCTATGTCATCTAGTAGTTATACTACTAAAGTGCCATCAGCTACACCAACAGGTTATCGCAAGGTTGATGAAAGCATGTTTCCACCAGCAACATCAGCTACACCAACGCCAACACCTAAATTATCTTCAAGAGAAGCGGACGTAGCGCGCGCAGAAGGACTAGCGGCAAATTTTTGGGATAAAGCAAAAAATCTGGCTAGTTACTTAAATTTTTATCAAATGTATAAAAATTATAGAGATAGTGAAGTTCAGGCAGTGCTGAAAAGATATCCAGATTTGAGCCGTGAACAATTAGACGAGATACTTTTAAAGTATCCAGATTTTTATGCTTATTCTGATGATGGACGAGATGCTGTTGTAGTTTTTGCTAGAAACGAACAAGAATTGATTGCAAGAAATAATCAATTAGATGAAATATTGTTTAATTCGATTGATGCTAAGAATCATGCATTGTCAGAGGCTATTAAAGACTTAAAACAAAAAACAAGTTCAGCTAGTACTAGTCAAGGGTTGAAGGCACTGAGAGACCGGATAGGAAAATTTGAAAATGAGCAATTTGCAATGCTTAACATACTGCAAGATATGCAAAAAGAAGTTATCAAAGTTAAAACACGTGCTTTAGATCAACTATCTAGACCACTTGTGTTTCATGGTTCAACACAGACACTGTTAACAGGCGCACCACAACCTAATAGATATATTTCACCGTATAGATCACAAGAACAAGCGCAACCACAAGCGCACTATAGAACTGCTAATGCTCCAGCGGCTCGATCAGCATCAGCATACTCTGCTTTAGATGCGGCTCGACCATACGAATACATAGATGATTATAATAGACAAAACGTGGCGCCATCATCGCGCCAGCGTGTTGTTCAGTTTGTTGATAATCAATATCAACAACAGTAATAATTTTAACTAAAAAAATCCCCGGTTAATTTAGCCGGGGATTTTTGTTGAGTTATATCGAGTAAGTTACTGTTTTGCTTTTTTAGTTTCACTTGTTTTAAGAGCGCCAACGTTACGTTTTGCTTTACGTTTGATTCTATCTAATCTTTCAGACAATGCTGTTAATTTGCTGCCAATTTCTCCATTGAGAGAATTTACAAATGTATCATGAGCATTTTTGTAATTGACTGCTACTTGAGGATCAGACAAAAACAATGGATCGTAATTTTTCTTAATATCGTTTAGCTTTTGCTCAATAGGCTCAAATGCTTTTTGGTAGACTGACAGTCTGCGCTGGATTTCAGCGAGATTTGTATTTGTTGGGATTTTTGCTAATTCGTCGGCACCCATATTTGGAATATTTTTAGTCATTGTCTGTAGCACGTTATCTAGATCATCGAACTCTGGTAAGAAGGTACTTCTTAATTTGTTTTGAATGTTAGTCGTGTAATCTTTAAAGTCATTGTTAATCCATGTGGTAGCGCTATCAGGATTCGTGATGTTTGTAGGAACTGGAATACCTTGAGCGTTAACAACATATCGCATAGGGTGTTCTCCTTTTTGATCCTCTGTGCTAAATGCTTTTAAAGTATCAGGAGTGTTGTTTGTAGCATCTGGATATTTTGAAATTTCATCACTCATGAATTTTACAAAATCTTGTTCATGCTGGGAACTATACTTAGTTGTATGATCACTTATATCGCCCATAACTTCATCATACGGAGATACTGTTACTTTTTGCTTTTCTTTTTCTTCTTTTGTCTCTGGAGTTTTGATGTCAGCTTTTTTATCTGCAGGAGCTGCACTACCATTTCTAGACGTTTCGTCGCTGCTTGCTGACCCTGGAGATGAGGCCATATTTGGATTATATCCTCCTTGATCATAATAATCAGGATAGCCACCATAACCACCAGGACCATAGTTTGGATATTCAGCAGGTGATTGACCATATCTAGATGATGATGGCCCGTAAGAGTCTGAGAAACGAGATTCTAAGGAGCCAGTTTTTTTTGTTGCGTCTATTGCATCTTTAGCAGCTTTAGCTGTTTTTACGTCAGCTTCTTTAGCCATTTCAAGCGCTTCAGGGTCCCACTTGCGTAGGAATTTTTCAAGTGATGGCATTAAAAGATCAATGTGCCCATCAAGTGAAGAAAGTATAGATTTTGCTTTTTTGAGGTATTTTCTTTCTTGTGCGTAGCTTGAAGGAAGTCCGAAATCATCTTCTAGTTTAAAGTCATCATTATGCTTCGTGAGATCTTTAGCTAATTTTTTTAGATTTTTAACCAAAGTATCTTCCTCAGAGGCAAGATCTTTTTTAGATAGTTTTTCAGAAAGGCGTTTTGTTTTAAGCTGATAGATCTGACGTTTCATGTTGCTGAAGGTTGCCTTGCTTTTCCACTTAGCATTAATTTCTTCAGCGCAGTCTTTAGAGCCTTCCATTTTTTGGAATAGTTCATCAATGCCTTTTGAAATTGCGCCAATGAAGTTTTGAAACGACTCAACGTCACTTCCTTCTACCTCGATAGATTTTGGCTTTGCTTCAGGTTTAACTTCTGGTTCAATTGGTTTTGGTTGCTCTTGTGGCAGGTCAAGATGAGGCTCTACTAATTTTGCAATATTTTGAATGTCATTAAAGTCGGCTTCAGACATTGAGTTGAGTGTCTGCATGAGTAAATCGTCAAATGCTTTTATGTCTTCAGGTGAGCCGTTTTTTTGAAGCTCTTCTATGAATCTTTGACCTTCTCTGACTTGCTCTGCAATTTGTTCTTCGCTCATGCCACCAAAGACATCAGCAACTGATGGCATTCCCTGCATAGGTCCTACGCCTGGTACAATGATCTGACTACAAAAAATGAGTGATAGTATAAACTTTTTCATAAGTGACAAACTCTTTTTTTAATGGGATTGATTAAAAAATTGATATCTAGAAAATAACTATAGCAACTTTATTGATCTGTCGCCAGAGGGCCTTGCAATGTTTTACATTTTCTTCTCAGTCTTTTTATTTCTTATGCCTTTTTTTCTTCCTGCGTTATCGATTCCATGCTTATTTATTTTTTTAATTCCTCTTATTTTGAAGTCTAAAAAAACGGCACTTACATTCTTTGATGGATTTGTGTGGGGAGTCCCGGCCTTTGGAGTTCATGGCATATGGTTTTTGGTAATGATTGCAACTAAGCAGGTAGGTGCTAGCGCAATTGTTTTGTGGCTAGTTACAATAGGATGGCTGTCTTTATTTTCTGGTTTATGGTTGAAGCTGATTCACTGCTCATGGTTAATTTCAACATGGTTACTCACAACGGTTTTATTTTTTTTCTTTATTGATAAATTTTGTATGTTTCCATTTGGAGGGCTTGATGGCTATCCGTTTTTTAGTCCGCTTATACCGCTATGCTACTATCCAAAGTTTTTGTGGTGCGTGAAATACATAGGAAGCGTTGGAGTTTTAAGCTGTTTGATTTTATTTCAAATATGTTTGACTGAATTCTTTTATCCCTCGATACATCCGACTTCGCCAAGGCTACGACGGACACTCGGGACGAACGACGTAAAAAATAATAATTATTCTCTAAGGGCATTTGTATTGATAAAAAGATTTTCTCATGTTCTTAACGACGTTATTCGTTCTACGCACACTATCTCCCAACCATTGCTGCTCACGATCCAGCCTACGCATGCTTTCTCCAACCCGTCGTTCGTCCCGAGTGTCCCCGATCAAGTCGGGGAAGTATCGAGGGAAAGAAAAATTTATTTCCTTTTAGCCTTACTCTGTTTAATTCCTTTTCTTGTCGGTTCTTTTTTTTATCAAGAAAAAAAAATACCAACGTCTCACATAAAGTATCTTAAACCATGGTGGTACGGACACCACAATCCTATGTTTGTCGGATATCGCATGGTCCATGACATTGGAGAAGTTATAATGACCTGTCCACAAACAGCTTATATTTTAATGCCAGAGTCAACGTTTTGCTGGGACGTGTTGGAGTATCAAAAATTTGTTCCTTTGTGGTGTGACCCTGACTGTGGGGCTACGATCATGTTTGGTGGACATCGATGCGTTGATGGTAGAACTTTTAATAGTTTTATCGTTTTACGCGGCGGAAAGATTACGTACTATTACGACAAGCAACATTTAATGCCATTTGTAGAACGAGTCCCTAAAATTTGTAGCATTTTTGGATGTGGCAATTTTTTTATAAACGAGGAGGTAGATGGTTGTAAGTGCTCGGTTGATTGTCTTGACACCATTGAGCTCTGCGGACAAACCTATCAAGTTTTTATTTGTTCAGAATTATTCTTTGAAGCAAAAAAGGTAAAAGGATATCCCATTATTTTGATTTGGAATGAGTCATGGTTTTGTTGTAAGTATATGAAAGATTTGGCAATTTTATATATAAAATATTTTGAAATAAAGCACGATGTAATGGTTTTATATGCAAGTACTCAGGGTAGAACTAATGTGGGAAAAGTGAATGTTGAGTAGTCATTTGATTCTGTTTTGATATAATGCTTTTTATCTTAAATTATATTCAAGTACAAGAAGGTTGATATGAAAGTTTACTTACTAAAAAACATTGAAAAAGTTGGCATTGCTGGCGAAATTATCAAAGTAAGCGATGGTTATGCACAAAATTTTGTGTTCCCACAAAAGTTAGGCGTTATGGTAACAGATAGCAATCTTGCTTTCTATGAAAAACGAGCAAAAACTGTTGATCAACGTAAAGAAGCTATCGAATCAGTAACAAGCATGCTTGCTGAACAAATCAAAGCTCTACGCTTATCAATGAAAAGAAAAACGCATGATGACAATCGTTTGTATGCTGCAATCAGCGCAGGCGACATTGTTGATTTGCTTGCTGCAAATAATGTTAAAGTTTCAAAAAGCCAAGTTATTTTTGATAAATCTATCAAAAATACCGGCTCACACTTGGTAACCATAAAACTTTCTTCAAAATTGCAACCGCAATTCACACTGAAAGTTTCTGGATTATCAGAAAAATAAGGATAATTTAACTACTTGGATCCCCGGGTCGAGCCCGAGGACGATGAGTGGTGGGCAAGATGAGTGGTGGGCAAATTGTCAACTGAGAAAAATTGACATTTGTTTTAGATCAGAAAAAACTAAGAAGTTTAAAGTTACTGCTACGTATCCCTGTTTTGCGCAGGGATACGTGCTGTATAGGGAGCAATGTTTCGTGCAACAATATACCAATAATTTTCCTAAAAAAAATGTGCAAAGCGACGGACAAAAAGAAACGTTGCTTGGAAAATCACTGCCTATGCAGATTGAAGCTGAAAAGTCTGTACTCGGTGCCGTACTTTTAGATGATACCTGCTTTCCAACGCTTGAAGAAACATTGCAGCCGCAAGATTTTTATGTACCAGCGCATGGAGCTATCTATAAATCCATGCTCAGCTTATCGCAAAACAATCAACGCATTGATATGATCACGCTACAAGATGCTCTGCAAAAATCTGGTGAGCTCGCTATGGCTGGAGATATTACCTATCTCATGGAGCTCCAAGAAAACATTCCTTCTTTTGGCATGCTTGAACAGCACGTACAAATTATTCGCTCAAAGGCCGTACTAAGAAATCTGATACATTCATCTCTTGATATCATTACAAGCTGTTACAATCAAAATGAAACAGAAGTAGACCATGTTATTGATGAAGCAGAAAAGAAAATTTTTCAAATCATTCATAATCGGTCATCGCAGAATTTTGTTCAACTTAATATTTGGTTAAAAAAAACATTCCAGCATCTTTCATCTATTAAAAGTTCAAGTCGCGGGATTACCGGGGTTGCAACTTCTTTTAAAGGTCTGGATAAAATGACCTCTGGTTTTCAAGCAGGTGATTTAGTTATCTTGGCTGCGCGTCCTTCTATGGGTAAAACTTCATTTGCTTTAAACATTGCCATTAATGCTGCCAAGCAAAGCTCTGGAGTTGGTGTCTTTTCTTTAGAGATGTCAGCAGAGCAATTAACGCTTCGTCTTCTTTCAACTGAATCAGGCATTGATCACCAAAAAATTCGTAACGCGACCATTTCTTCTGAGGAATGGATTGCTTTGACCCATGTGGCTGCAGAGCTTGGTGAAATGAAATTGTTCATCGATGATACAGCTGCGCTTAACATTATGGAGCTTCGAGCAAAGGCTCGACAACTGAAAGCAAAGCATGATGTAGGGCTTATTGTTATTGACTACTTACAGCTACTGCATTCAAGTCGACGTCATGAAAACCGTCATCAAGAAGTTTCAGAGATCTCTCGATTCTTAAAATCTCTTGCTAAAGAATTGGCAGTGCCTATCATTGCACTTTCTCAGCTTTCTCGTGCTGTCGATAGCCGTGTAGACAAACGACCAATGCTTTCAGATCTTCGAGAATCTGGTGCGATCGAACAGGATGCTGACGTTATTATGTTTTTATATCGTGACATCGTGTACAATTCAGAAACAGAAAATCCAGAACTATCTGAGTTGATCATTGGTAAGCAGCGTAACGGTCCTACGGGTACCATTCCACTTCGCTTCCTTCGTGAGCTGACCAAGTTTGAGGATATGGATTAAAAATCATTTGCACTTCTCTCTTATTTAATTTAGTTTCGATTGTTTGAAATCAAAATTAAAAAATAGAGTAAATGTATGAATGCTTATAAATCGCTTATGTTCTTGGGCATCTTATTTTTAACTCAATCATCTTTATCTACAGGTGAAGTACGTAAAAACGAGCCGAAAAGATTTTTTGGCAGGTCTAACATTTTCAGTGCTATTATTTCGTCGCCAGAAATCTTGCTCAAAAAATTAATTAAGTATCAATATCCTACTTTAAAGCCGTCTGCTCCTGTTGCTGTGCAGATAACAGGAGACTTATGCTCTCAAGAAAAACTTTTTCTGCAAAATCGTTTAAAGAATGTACAAGTTGTTTTAAAAGACGAATTTGAAATAGATAAACCTTTGAAAGTGGCTTTTTGCTGTAGCGGAGGTGGCAATAGAGCTATGATAGGAACGTTAGGGTTTTTGACAGGGGCAGTAAAATCAAAAGTTTTTGATGCCACACTTTATGTAGCAGGCCTTTCGGGAGCAACATGGACCATAGCTCCTTTGTGTTATTTGGCTGCAACGGGACATTATGAAAATACATTAGATATTTTAATCGACATGAAGTTGCATCTTTTTCAGTCACTTTCTGAAGAGATACCTTTTGGAATTAATGGAATATATCCGCCACCATTGTTGCCGTTATCACTTAGCGATAATTTTTTTATTGAAGTAGCAAAGCGAGTTGCATACGATCAACCAATAAGCTTAATAAATGTGTATGGACCATTGGTAGCAAATTATAGTTTAGAACTTGCTGGAGATAACAGACTGGACGCGACATGGTCTTCGGTCGCACCATCTATGCAGTCTGGGCGTATGCCACTACCACTCTGTGCTTCTATTTATGAAACAACCGTGCGCAATTATGAATGGTTTGAGATGAGTCCATTTCAAGCTGGCAGTATTGATTTAGGGTATGTGCCAGTTGAATATTTAGGATCAGAATTTAGCAAAGGGCAGTTAAATCTTGACAGCGTAAAGCTTGAATATCCTATCAGTTTTTATTTAGGAATGTATGGATCTGCCTTTGCGGCAACGGTACAAGATCTTAATGAAGAGCAACTAAAATTAAGAGGAACAAAGTCTTTAGCTGATAATTTATTTCAAATTGACTTACAGGTAGATGTGCAGCCATTTGGGCAAATGCATAAAAATGCTTTACTGAGTAACAGTCTGGTTCAAAATTATATAAAAGATTTGATTCAAAAAATAATAGCAGAAAGAAATCCGATTACGTATGCAAAATTTCCAAATTACAGACAAGATGGTGATACTTTGGGACTTTTTGATGCTGGCATAGATTTTAATCTTCCAGTACCAACTCTTATAAATCGACCTGAACGTGCGCTTGATATTATTATAATGTATGATTCTAATCCTGGTGACCTGCAAACAATCCGAGAAATTGCTGCTTACGGCAAACGTAAAGGGTTATTGATGCCAGAAAAAATGTCGGAAGTAACACTTAAGCAGCTAAGTGCTGAAACGATGACTGTTTTTAATGATCCTCGAACAGATTCTTACAATAAAAATGTGGCTACGTATCTTTATTTTCCAACCAAAGATATTGACGTAACAACTGCTCCTTACGTTACCTTTAATTTTAGATATCTACCTGAGTATACAGAATTTTTAGCGAGCAAAATGGAGCAAGCATTTTTATCTCAGGTTGTGCACATAAAAGAGATCATGCAGTTAGTTGCGCACAAAAAGTATATAGCTTAAAAAGTTATTTTTTAGGTGGTCTTGCTTTATTTATTCTTTCCTCGAACAGTCTTGTCTCTTCAGCTGTTGGCTTTAAGCTTTCAAATTGTTTCTTTAATTGTTTGATTTTATCATCAGAGAAACCATCGCCATCCTTTTTCTTTGAGAGTTGAATATCTGTAAATGCATCAATTTGGGCTTTTGAGAGATTTTTAATTTGATCTGCTTTAGTTAGTAGTCTAATTTGTACATCATCCAATCGGCTAATGCCACTAGGGCTTAACTCTTTAACTTGCTCAGGTTCAAAAGGAACGCGTTTTAGTATTGCCTCATCTTTTTTTGCTTGAAAATATTCTCTTTTTAAGAAAGATGAAGCTTTTTTGATATCGTCTTCAAATTTAAGATCAAGGTCACTATCGGTAAGACCATACTGCAATTTACTTACTGCGTCTTCAGTTTTCGTTGTACTATAAGGCTCATTAGGATCTAATCCTAAGAGCTCACACGATAGATTTTTTAGATTTAATATCTTCTCTTCAGAGAAACTGTTTAAATTTTTTTGTTTAAATATGAGATTAAGTTTCTCACTAATTTTATTGGCTATTTCATACTTATTCTGTTTTGCCACTAAAGACTCGTATGCATCATTTATCTTCTTGAAAATTTCTGTTGCTTCATTTCGTATTTCGTCTGTTGCCTGCGACCATTTATCAGGATGCCATATAGTAGATGCTTTTCTGTAAGCTGATACGATTTCTTTTTTTGTGTAAGGTTTTGTAGGATCTAAATCTAACAATTCGAGCATCTGTTTACGGCTAGATTCATCACTGAGATTTTTTATTTTTTTAAGCATAGGAGTAGATTTTTCCACGAATTTTTCAGCTTCTTTTCTTTGAGCAGCTTCTTTTTCTGAGGCTATTGCTTTAGCATCAGCTTCATCCTTTGCAGCCTTTTCCTTTGCAATTTTTTCGCTTGCAATCCTTCGTCCTTCTAACGATTGTGGATCAATATATTCTTTAGCAGCTTTAGCTACAGGAGAATTAGAAAGAGTTGTTGCTTTTGTTTCTGAAACTGACTCGAATCCAGAATCTGTTATTTTGGGAGCAGCTTCTGGGGTTGTTTCATTTGCCGCTGGAGAATTATCGTTAGCTGTTACTTTTGTTTCTGGAGCAACTGCCTCGAATTCAGAAGCTGATACTTTATTAGAATCACCTTCTGATGCTTTAGCTTTTGGAGCAGCTTGTTTTTCTTCTACGTCAAGTTTGACTTTTTCAGGTTTTCCAAAAATGGCATCCTTAATATGTACCCATGCTTTCTTGTGCATTTCACTTAATTTTGTTTCCCTCCAAGTTTGATTGCGAAGTCGTTCATCTCTTTGCTCAGCTGTTTCTTTTTCTTGAGCATCAGGTTTTTGAGATTGTTCTCGCTTCTGCTGTTCTCCTGATTTTTCAGGACCTTCTTCAGGAGTAAATAAAGTTTGATTGCATATAAAAAGACTGGTAAGCAGTAAGAAAATTTTTAAGTTTTTTTCAATTTTGTTCATAAAAGTTCCTCATTTATTTATGAAATAGCACAACGTACAGACTATTAATTGTGTGGATTTTTTCGCAACAGTTTTAAACTGTTATTGTTTTTTGTCCTGATTTGCAAAATTGTTTTTATTATTTTAGTTTCAAGAGAGTTGTACGATACTTTTATAAAAAGGAGAAGATTATGAACAAAAAGTTTTTATTGTTGGGGCTATTTCTAGCCTTTGCCGCTAGCCTGACTCAGGCAGATTGTCAGACAGGTTGTGAAAAAAAATGTGATACAGGTTGCGCTCAATCAATTAACTTATGGCAACCACATGCATTTAGCGCATACAGTTCTCGAGATATTATTCATAAAAAAACTTTTTATACTAATGATTCTGACCGAGAAGAATGGAATGGCATGATTTCTGTTGCTACAGAATATATGCAAAATTTTGGCGGCAAATGTAGTTCATGTAAAAATTTAGGAGCTCGTCCATTCTGGTCTGGTACTAATGAAATGACTTACGGAACAAATAATGGAGAGTCTGACATTGATGCGTATCAATTTGGTATGGGCAATGTGATAGGCCAGGGCGCTATTCAGTTAAATCCACGAGTGCAACATGTTGGCACTGATATAATGCTTCATTTTGCGCAATACAAAGATCATCGAGGTTTTGTTTTTACACTGCAAGCTCCAATTGGCGCTATGATGATTGATACTCCGCTTAGAGAAGTTGTTGCCTTACCAGATGATATTGTCGACACAGTAAATTTAGCTTATCCATCTCCAAATGCACGTTACCAAACACTTACTCAAGCTTGGCAAGCAGGCTCTGCAAATGGAAACGGAGGAGTAAACTCTTCTCGTTATAATGTTTTAGCTATTACCAAAGGTCGTATGGCTAGTTGCAAACAAACTGTTATTCGTATGGCAGATCTTTCAGCAATGATTGGTTACAAAGTATACGCAACAGAAAAAGGCTTTGTTGATATTGGATTTAAAGTATCATGCCCAACGGGCAACGTTCCTCAAGCTGATTTTGTACTTGAGCCAATTTTTGGCAGAGCAGGGCATTGGGGTGTTGGTGGTGAAGTTACGTCACATTATAAAATATGGGAATGTGAAAGTGCAAACAAAGGAATAGATTTCTGGTTCCAGGGAGAAGCATTGCATTTATTTACCGGCAGAAAACCAAGCTGGCGTTCGTTTGATCTTGCATTAAACGGTCCTGGATCAAAATATATGTTGATTCAGTATTATTTCCCTGGAAATCCATCAACAGATAATCCAACGGGTCGCATTCCTTCATTTGTAACGAATGCTGTTAATGTTACAACCATGCCGGTACATTCAACATTTGGAGTTGAAGGATCAGCCGCAGTTGGTTTTGATTTTTATAAAGATAATTGGAATTTCATGATAGGTGGCGAGTTCTGGGGAAGATCGAGAGAGTGTTTATCCTTTGATTGTTGTAATTTAGTAGAAGAACGTAGCGCTAATCTTAACGATTTTGCAGTTCTTGGTCGTCAGGTAAGTGAAGATGATCGTAGTATTTCAAATAATGATTTTGTTTTAGTTTTGAACCTTTGTGAACCTGAAGCAAAAATTAATAAATCACAAGATCGCGTTATTGGTGTAGGAGTACCTCCAGCTGTATTAACATATCCAACATCACTTCCAGCAGGTGTTAAAGATGCTCGTTTAGCAACTAACCGAATTCCAGCAAATATAAATGAAGCTCTTGATGTTGCGGGTGCTGCTGCAGCGCGTGCAATGACTGGTAAAGTATTTGGCCAATTTGGTTATACATTCAAAGAGCA
Organism: Candidatus Babeliales bacterium; assembly: GCA_041660205.1. Taxonomy (NCBI): domain Bacteria; class Candidatus Babeliae; order Candidatus Babeliales; species Candidatus Babeliales bacterium. The sequence continues at coordinate 36,304 of JBAZWT010000007.1, read as the reverse complement.
TAGATACACTCCAAACGTAAGTGTTTTTGGCTCTACGGAATTTGTGGTTAATCAAAGTAATAATGCCGTAAATCTATGGGCTGTTGGAGCTCAAGCATCTATCAATTTTTAACTTACAAAGTAATTATTTTTTAAAAGTACCATGGTTTTTACTGTGGTACTTTTAAAATTAAAAAAGAGAGAATGTATGAATAAGAATTATAAAGTTTTTACCAGCTTTTTTTGCGGACTGTTGCTGCTTGTCTTAAGTGGATGTATGGGTACGGAGTTTTTTGAACTTGGGCAAACGTTTAAATTAGCACAAGGAAATATACCTGTATCAATAAGTGAGAATGGATCAAGAATTGTAGTAAGAGATGGCGCTTACATAAGAGTTTATGAATATAATGAAAATGCTACAAGTAATGATAATGTGTGGGTTCAGCTTGGAAATGTCATTATATCAAGTGATGGATTTGATGTACCTTTAAGTGGAGATGGTACTATTGTTGCAGTTGCAGGTACAACTGTTTTAAGAGTTTATCAATACGATGGTAGTTTATGGTCTCAATTAGGAGGCGATCTTCTAGCGCCAGCAAGAATAATGAGTGTATCTGTAAATAGGGATGGTACTATTGTTGCGTATGGATCTTACAATTCAAATACAAACACAAGTATAGCAAGGGTTTATCAATATGCTAGTGGTTCATGGTCTCAATTAGGAAGCGATTTGATCGGTAATTCAGTATCAATAAATGCAACTGGTACTAGAATGGCAATTGGGAACTCCCCTATCAATGATAATGTGAAAATATATCAATATGTTTCTGGCTCATGGAGTGAAATTGGTAATATATCTGGTGATACTTCTTCTAACTTTGGAGCTAGTGTTTCATTAGAATATTTAACAGGCGATCTTGTTGCAATTGGAGCTTCTGCTTTTAGCGAAAATAGTAATTATGCAGAAGTATATAAGTATGCCGGTTCTGGCCAATGGAATTTATTTGGTGAAAGAATGAAAGGCGATCTGCTTTTTGGTCTGAGTGTTTCTCTTAGCTTGCAAACTAATAACGCCAACTCTTCATATTATCAGCTTATAGTTGGATCATATGAACAAACATTTATATATAACAAATTAACTTTGCCGGCTAGCGGTACTTGGAATGTACTTCAAACTATCGCAAAACGCGGTAGATTTTTATCATCAAGCCAAACGATTAATGAATCTACGCCTACAAAAACAAAACGTTTTTCAAGATTCATAAGAGGAGGATCTGATATCAATGGATTGATTAACTCTAGTGGTCTAGCTTCTGATGCACAAGTTTATACATCTGAAGAAGTTACTCTTCCAGCTTCTGTTGCTTCTACAGCAAAACCGGAACCTGTTAATTTAGCAAAAAAAAATAATCCGGGAGGAAAACAACAAGTAGCAATTGATTCACTTGGAATTTCTACTCCAGCAGGAATAAATCCTATAGTAGCATTAATGAATGCTAAAGCAGTTACTTCAACCCAACTCAGTCAACAAACTTTTGTTTACGATGGCGACTCAGGAGAAACTTTCTTTCTAATATCAACGCCTTCATCATCTTACAATAATAAATTGTTTAAATGTTCAAATTTACAAGGTACTTTATCTTTTATTATTAATTCTTATCATTTTACACAAACAGGATCTGTAGTAGGAGCTGTATATGAAGATGATAAAACAACAGTGGTCGAAGCAGATGTAACATTAACAAATGGAGAATTTAACAACGTTCAACTTACTGGTACTTTTGATCCTGCAACAAATGTGCTTACTGTTACTGACATAACGGGTGGGGTAATTACAAGTGGCACATTTACAACATCAGGTATTCCGACACTTACTTTAGTATCAGATGTACCTGTTAACACTTTCAATATCACTTCAGGCGATTTTAGTGGTAGCACTTTTGCTACATCGGGAATTGCTGGAACGCTTTCAGGAGGAACGCTTTCATCTGGTAATACCGTACTTACAGGAACAACAATTACTCAAAGCAATACGGTGACAGGAGTCCTTACAATACCAAGTGGTTTGTATGCAGGTGATTACTATAGCGTAAATTTAACCGGCGCAACATTTAGTAGTGCTACAGTAACAGGTACTTTTGCAAGCAATACATTCTCTGGTACTGATGTAACGGTGGGTAATATTTCTGCTGGTACTTTTGATGCATTATTTGTGACACTTGGTGACACAACGCCAAACTTATCGTTTACTATTTCAGGTGGTGATTTTGATACTGGAACCTTTACCGTAACTTCAGGTACATTTATAAGCAGGTATGTTGACGGAACTGGAACAGTTACATCAACAACGCTTACAGGTGTAAGCTTAGACCAAATTGGAAGTGTAATTGGAACAATAACTCATGGAGCAGATACCTTTACAGGAGTTGAGTTAGCTGGTGCTGAGTTAACTGGTGTAAACGCAACAGGAACATCAACTGATAATTTCTTTACAGCTACGGATGTTACATCGAGCACCTTTTCAAACGGTGCTGCAACGCTTTTCTTCACGTATCTTCTTGTATCCGATACAACCTCTTTCGCATTTCCTATTGCAAGTGGTATGTATGCCGGAGAAACATTTACAATTTCTGGATTGAGTGGAACACTTTCACAAAATGGTACATTAAATCCAACTTATACTACATATACAGGAGCAACTCAGCTCTTGGCCTCTGGTTGTTACAACGGTACTTTATCAACAAGTGGTCAAGCAGTTTTAAATCCTTCTCTGGGATTCATTTTTATAGAGATTTCAAGTCCAACGGTAACCGGGACTCTTACAGGTCTCACCTTTAATGGCTCTGATGTTGTAGGTGGTACTATTACTTCAGGTGACTTTACTACAGGAGGTAGTTGTTCATAAGTTGTTTGATTGATTACATAAAAAACGCATCATACATTTTGTGTATGATGCGTTTTTTTTATTTTTGATTAAACTTTGCTTAAAAATTCTAAAACTGAAAAACAGAACTCGGTATAATAGTTCCATACACAAAAATATCTAAGAGTTCTGTAAGGATTCCTGGTTTTTCGGAATCGTCAGAGTGATCAATAACTATGGGAGCAGACGCATTAACAGGGTTTGAAGTTGTTGGCACCATAGTTTGTGGTGCTTTTCTTTCAATGCGCGACATTTTAGCGTCACCATGATACATCTCTTCAAGATCTAAGCTTGCTGGATAAATTATTTCGTTAGGTGATAAAGTTTCAGTGAAAAAATTACCGAGTAATAATCTATATTGACTTACTTTTTTATAAGCAGCGTTTATATAAATTTGCTCTTGTTCTTCTTTTTCTTGCTGATTTAGCTTTGGATTATTTGCAATGGCACGTTGATTTTGTAGAAGTTTTTCGTACTCAAGTTTTAAAAATTTTTTAAACGTTGTATTTAAAAGAGTTTCTTTTTCTTGCATTTCACATTGTTTAATACAGAGCATAAGCTCGTTCCACCATATAACTTCATATATTTTTCCATTTGGATCACTTAAAAGTTTTGGTATAGGTACTGGCTTGATAATTTGGTTATCTGTTATACTCGTTGCAGAGCATTGCATTACAGAGCACTGCATTTTTCCTATGGTTAAAAAAGATAAAGCAAAAAAGAATAAGGCGTATTGATTTAGTTTTTTCACGAGACCCCCGTCAAGTTGTTATTTAAAATATGCATACTAACTACCTCTATTATAACAACTTTTTTTGCTTTGTGGTAACACTTTTTCAGTTTAATAATAAAGTTGGTTCGAGTGAAATAAAGGAAAATTTATGATTGTTTTAGGCGTAGATCCTGGGTTTAGCGTAACTGGTTGGGCAATTATTTGTAAACAAGGAAATAAGCAGACGCTTATTGCTTGTGGATTTTTACCATTGCCGGCAAAAAAGCAGTTACATGAGAGAATTGGTATATTTTATGAATTTTTTACTGAAAAGATAAAAACCTATAAAGTGACCGATCTTTCTATAGAAACTCCGTTTTTAGGTAAAAATGCACAAACTTTTTTAAAGCTTGGATATTTAAGAGGGGTTTTATGTTTGATGGCGTATCAATTAAATCTTAAATTACATGAATTTTCACCAAGAGAAGTAAAACTTGCCGTTACTGGTTTTGGTGGCGCTCAAAAAGATCAAGTAGCCCGAATGGTAAGTATGCTTTTTCCTGGACTGCCACAACCGAAAACGTATGACGTTACGGACGCTGTTGCGGTAAGTCTATGTGGTTTATGGAAACAATAACTGTCACAGTTACCAGATTTTTATTAACAATCCTTTTTAAGCCATACTTCTCTGCATGAATATTTGATAATCATTGAATGCTTGACTCTTAAAATTCCGTGTAATAGTTTGAAGAAAAATCTCATAACGAAAAAGGAGTCTTGATAATGAGAAATGTGTTAAAGTTTACAAACTCAATCATGTTGATGAGTTTGTTTTTTTGTAGAGATCTTCATTCTGATCGTACAACAGAATGTGGAGTTACACAATGTTGTACAGGTAAAGCTATAAGCAAAAACACATTTTTACCGCGAGCTTTTTCATCAAGTTCTTCACGAGAAATTATCATGCGTAAACCAATGTACGATGATCCTATCCGAGATGATTGGAATGGAATACTGACAACAGCAGTTGAATTTTCTCAAAACTTTGGATGTAATTCTGATAAGAATTTAGGAACAATGCCATTTTGGTCTGGTAGTAATGTTATGACTGTTGGTACCAATGATGGCCAGTCTGATCTTGATGCTTGGCAATTTGGTATGGGTAATGTTGCATCTGTTGGTAGCATTAAATTAAATCCAAGAGTGCAACAAGCAGGCGCAGATTTGATGTTACATTTCATGCAGCATCTTAATAGTCCAGGTTTTTACTTTAAAATCAAAGCACCTATTGGCGCAATGATGATCGATCCTAAAATGAGCATGCCTGTTGTAGTGCCAAGTAGTTCTGCAACTGGGTTATGGAGTATGTATCCTGCTCCAGATAATCGTCCAGCTACTATAGCTGCTGCATTTGCAGGTGGTGAAGCAACATGCAAAGCATTTGATGGCTCTTTTAGTAATAATGTAAGACTTGAATATGGTAAAGTTTCTGTATGTAAATCAACGGTGTTTAGATTTGCTGATGTATCATTTTCTTTAGGAGCAAATGTTGTTAAAAGTGAAAAAGCAATACTTGGAATTGGATTTAAGGCATCAGCTCCAACAGGTAATGTAGCTCAAGCTGTTGAAATGTTAGAACCAATTTTTGGACATGGTGGATATTGGGGCGTTGGCGGTGAGGTTTTTGGTTATTACAAATTATATGAAAATGATGAAGATTTTATACTCAATCTTCATTGGCAAGGTGAAGTAAGTCATCTTGCGCCGGGTAGAACTTCTTATCGATCGTTTGACCTTAAACAAAATGGTCTCGGCTCTAAATATCTTTTACTAGAATATTATCATCAAAATGCTGCTGGAGCATATGTTCCAGGTGGTTTTATTACTCAAGCAATTAATATAACCACGTTGCCAGTAATATCGAAATTTAGCGTTGAAGGATCATTGGCTCTTATGATAGATGGTCAATGTAGAAATTGGGATTTAGGATTAGGCGGAGAAGTTTGGGGTCGGTCTTGTGAGCAACTTTCAATAAATACATGTAAGGCTATTAAAAATATAAACGCTGTGAATTTTAATGATTTTGTTGTGCTTGGTCGTCAAAGAAGTGGCCTGACTACTGGAGGAGCTATTAGAAATCTTTCTGAACCATTAGCTTTCATTAATAAATCTCAAGATCAATTAACTTCTGGAATTTCAGCAGAAACAGCAACCATTAAAGATGCTACTTTATCTGTAAACCGTATACCAATAAATATAGATGATGCACTTGATGTGGCAGGAGCTGCTGCTTCAAGAGCACTTACAGGAAAAGTATTTGCTAATCTTGGATACGGTTGGAAAGAGCATAATTATCAACCGCATGTTTCAGTGTTCGGATCAGCTGAATTTACCGGATCAAATAACAATGCCTTAAATATGTGGGCTGTTGGCCTGCAAGGTTCTTTAAACTTTTAATAATGAATAATAAATAGGATATAAGTATGAATAAAAATATTTTTTATATTGCGTTATTGCAATTGATAGCCTTTACCATTCATGCGGAAGTAGAAGCTGAATCAGGAAGATCAGAAAGAAAAGAGGTTGTAAGGGTTATAGCTCCTGCTGCAGCTGCCTCTACGACTTATGGAGAAGCAACAAGCATTATTGTTATTGGTGAACCTGATGGTTCTGCTCAAGATACGGTCGTAATGGCTGCAGATGGTCAAGCAGGTACCAGTCAACAAGGTGGATCAACTGTAATTATAAGTGGTAACGGTTCAGGTACAGCATCAGGTGGTGATCAAACTTTTAAGGCAGGTAATGGTGGTGCAAACGGTGGAGACGGTGGCGCAACTACAATTACAGGAGGAGACGGAAGTGCTTCAACTAGATCCATAGTGCAATCAGATCTAGAAATTACACGAGCTTGTAGTTCTGGATCTGGTTCTGGTGGACCAGTTTCCCTTTCAGGTGGTCTTGGTGGAACTCCAAATGGTTGCGGAGGTGACGCTACTGTTAAAGGTGGTGATGCTTATGCTCCTGGATCTGGCGATGGTGGGCAAGTTGTTATAGAGAGCGGTCAAGGTGGCGCTACCGGTAGAGGTGGTGATGTAATCATTGCAGCATCCGGCGCTGTAAGCTTACGTTCTGGTACAACATCAGATGCTACAGGCACCGTTGCGGGTGATATTGGATTACACGCAATTGGTAAAATAAGATTTGAAGCTGCCGAAGCTGATTTTAGCAATGTCACTACAGTAACTGGTATTTCTACAAGTGCCGTAATAGGTACTCCAAATGCTTCTGTTTATTCAAATACTGGTAATGTAACTATCAAATCAGGAATAGCTACTGATGCTACTGGTACAGCTGCAGGTGATATTAGTTTACATGCAAATAGCGATATACTTGCCCAAGTTGAGACTGGCTTTGTAAGCTTACGTTCTGGCGCAACACCAAGTCCTAGCAGTCTTATCGTTGCAGGTGATGTTGGATTACTTGCATATAATAGTATACTTGCCAGCGCTGACAATGGCCTTATAACTTTACGTTGTGCTACATCATCAGATGCTGATGGCTCCTCTGTAGGTGATATTGGATTACATGCACTTAACGATATACGTGCTCAAACTGATACTGGCTTTGTAAGCTTACGTTCTCGTACAGCCTCTGATGTAGGAGGTTTAATTGTAGGTGGTATTGGATTACATGCAAAGAAAGATGTACTTGCCCAAGCTAATGAAGGCTATGTAACTTTACGATCAGTAACAACATCAGATGCTACAGATACATCAAACGGCGATATTAGTTTACATGCAAATAGCGATATACTTGCTCAAGCTGATACTGGCTTTGTAAGCTTACGTTCTGGTACAACATTAAATGCTACAGGTACCGTTGCGGGTGATATTGGATTAAGAGCAAAGGCAACTACTGGTAAAATAAGATTTGAAGCTGCCGAAGCTGATTTTAGCAATGTGGGAACCATTACGGGTCTATCTACAACTGCTATAATAGGCAGTCCAGATGCTCTTATTTCTTCAGCTACTGGTAAGATAAGTATTAAAACTGGTACTAATGATGTTAATAATATTGGTACTGGTACTGGATATACTCTTATTAATGGTGATATTGGTTTACGAGCAACAAGTGATATAGGTGTTCAAGCTGATGGTGGCAGAGTTGATATTAGATCAGGAAGTTCAGTAAATTTAGATTCTGTACAATATCCTGGAATTAATAGCGTTGGAGTCTTGGCTAAAGATAATTTATTTCAATATGCAGCTGATGGATATGTAAGCATAGGTGCAGGTACAGTTCCTTCTGGATTAGTTAGCAATGATATTGGAATATCTGCACTTGGTCATATAAAATTAACAGGTGGTGATAATAAAAATATTACAGTAACTACTGGTCTTACTTCGGGAAATATAAATCTTCAATCTACAGCTGAAGATATTAATGCAACAGCTAATTTTGATATAAATCTTCAATCTACAGCTGGGAATATAAATGCTCAATCTACAGCTGGTAGGATAGATATACATGCAGGCGCAAGTTCTGCTACAGGTATATCAACAAGCGATATTGGATTGCGTGCAACTAGCGATATACTTGCCCAAGCTGATGCTGGCTTTGTAAGCTTACGTTCTGGTACAACATCAGATGCTACAGGCACCGTTGCGGGTGATATTGGATTAAGAGCAAAAGCAACTACTGGTAAAATAAGATTTGAAGCTGCCGAAGCTGATTTCAGTAATGTGGGAATCGTTACGGGTCTACCTGTAAGTGCCATAATAGGTAATCCAAATGCTTCTGTTTCTTCAGCTACTGGTGAGATAAGTATTAAAACTGGTGTTAGTAGTCTTGGAAATATTGATATTTCAACACATAGTTCTGGCGTAGGGGTGGCAGGTCTTCCTAATCGTAATATTGGATTGCGCGCAGAAAATGATATATTACTTTCCGCTTCAAATATAAACTTTATAGAAGTAACACAAATCCCTTCTCAGCCAGTAACTGTTAATTTTGGAGACGCAATACATAATGTTACTGTTGATTTTACACATGCTACGGTGACTGGTTTATCAGCGGGTGCTCCAACGACTGTTGATGGAGGCGATGGTAATCCAGGTGGCGTTGCAACTGTTCAGGGTGGTGATGGAAATGTTGCTGCTGCAGCTGGTGGTGCTGCAATTGTTCGTGGCGGTGATGGTCTAACTACTGGTAACGGTGGTGATGTAACAATTAAAGGCGGTGGAAGTCCTGCAGGTAATGGTGGCGATTTATACATTTGGGGTGGAATAGCTTCTGATAGTGGTGGTAATAATTCTGGAGGTACCGTAGAGATTGAGGCTAGACCTAGCAACGGTACTGCGGGTGGAGGTAGCGTTAACATTACTGCTGGTCCTGGTGGCTTAGCTGGCAATGGTGGTGCTATATTGCTTTCAGCGGGTAATGGAGGAATTAATGGTGGTGGCACAGCAGGGAGTGGTGGTAATATAGAACTTATACCTGGTCTGGGAGCTGGATCTGATCCAGATGGAGATATTCGAATTACTTATAATCGAACTACCGGTTCTGTAATGAAACTTACAGCTATGCTATTTACTTACATGAAAGGATTATTAGTAGGTTATCAGGGAAGTGTGATCAATACTTCAGGTAATACGTACAATGGATCAGCTGGAAATTCATCACTTGTAGCTTTTGGTACTACAGGGGTATCAACAACTACTAATTTCTCAGGCGCAAATAGTTTAACACTTACTTACAATCCAGTTACTCGAACGATAGATATTTCAGGTGCAGCTGTAACAACAACAGGTAGTTTAATCCTTGGTGATGTAGACGATTCTGGAAGTTTAACTTTAACTACGTCTCAAGCGAATTCTGCAACATTTAAATGGAATGCTGATGGAACAATTACTGTTACAATTTCATAAATAATAAATTAATTTTATTAAAAAGCGCCGGCATGTTAGCCGGCGCTTTTTATTTGTCTCAAATCTCAATAAAATTATCTTCTTTGAAAAAAACTATTGCCAGTTATTAATTTTTCAAAAAGTTAGTCATTACTTTTTAGGTGTGCGTGATAGCAACTTATCATTAAAGATTTTTAGATCTTTCTCTTTTGGATCAAGGCTCATAAATCTTTTCTTTAATGCTTCTATTTTATGATCAGAAAAAATATTAATCTGATCCTGTGAAAAAAATTCAATTTGATTCAATGATAAATGTTTAATTTGATCAGTTTTTAATTCTGAAATTTGAGAGTTTGTAAGTCTAGAAATAGAAATAGGATTTATAGCCTTAACTTGTTCTGGCGTTAGAGAGGAAAGAGATGGAGTGCTATCTATGATTTTTGCACTATTTTCAATTTTTTCTTCCCAATTATGTATGTCTCGTAAAAGATTTGTAATATTTAAAACATTTTTTTCAAATCCTCTATCGATAACGTTAGCATCTCCATTGTGAGTATCTTTTACGTTTCTTCCAGCTTTTGCAATTTCAATACCTGTATAAAATTTATGAGGATCTAAAGATAAAAGTCTGCAGGCTAAATTTTTTATTTTAAGTACATTTGTTTCTGTTAATAAGTCTAAATTTATAGGCTTTGAAAAATCAATCTGCTTGTTAATTTTTTTCACAATTTCTGCCTTTGTCAGCCTTGCGCCTAAAAAATCAAACTCTTCTTGATCTGCTGTTACTAGGCCATTAGGACCATCTGTCAAAACCGTATGTGCTTTAGTTAGATTTTTAAAAATATCAACAGATTCTTCTTGTATTTCAGGAGAAAAATCATGCCATTTAGATGGATGCCATTTTAGCACCTCATTTGCGTAAGCATCATTAACTTCTTTTTTTGTATAACTGACTTTAGGATCTAAGTTTAATAATTCAAACATATTTGAACGAGAATTTTGAATTCTTAATCTTTTTATTTTTTCCATTACTGGAGCAGATTCTTTTATAAATCTTTCTTCTGCTATTTTTTTAAGATTAATCGGTGCTTTTTTTTCAACTATTGGTTCAGTCATTTGTATTACTTTTGGGGTAGTTTGACCTGTTGGAGCAGAATTCTCACTAGATAAGTCAGAACTCTCACGAGATATATTTTTTTCCGAGGCTGTAAGAATAAACTGTTTGTTATGAAGTTGGTCTTCTTTAATTTTTCCTTCTTCTTTTTGGTCTATTTCTAATTCTTCTTTAGAAAAATTATCCCATGGATTTTTATTTTCTTTTCTGCCAGTTGAAAGATCTGAGCCTGTTTCGGTTTTGCCGTCTAGTGAAAATAAAATTTGATTACTTGAAATAAGTACTATAAAAAACAGGCTAATTTTTAATTTTTTTTTAAACTTATCCATAAAAGCACCCCTAGCTTCATTTATAAAAAATTATACTTTATTTATATACTATTTATGTAGGAGAGTTTTTTACAAGGGTTTGTAAAAATTTGCCACCTTTAATTCCTAAAAAAAGTTAGTCAATAGTTTTAATTTGAAAACTATTGACTAACTTTTTTCATTTTTTGTACAGTGTTACAAATTTCAAAAAAAGGAGAAGAAATTTCGGGAGAGAGAAATGGAAAATTTGAGACTATCAAAACCATTAGCTAAACAAAAAGAATTGATTGTACGTGACGCAAGAAAAATCAATAATTTTAATTGGCCACTTTCTGATCTTGAAATTATCAAAATACAAAATATTTTCATGACGCCAGGGTTGCATCATATTTCAACAAAAAATAGTATGAGCGGTCGGGTGCTTATAAGTACCATTTTAAAATCACTTCAATATTACAATTTTATTGGTTGCTTAACAACTTCCCAAATTTTGCTCGATCATGATATTGCAAATATGTACGAACTTTACCTTGAATGTAACCAAATGTTTGAAAATAATTGCGAGCTAGAAGATCTTTTTATTGATTACTTTCATTTTGATTTTGTCTACATTGAGCTCTCAGAGGACCTTTTGACAAACTTTTCAATTAAAAAATTGCAAAATTTGTGCGAGGCTTTGACAGCAAGGCAGTCGATTCCGGTGGTCATGGTTTCTTATGAAAATTGTTGAAAAATAATTCGAATTTTTTGAATTTTGGCCGCTGCCGAAAAAATGTCATAACTCGCATAAGCCCTATTATGGTTACATAATGTGTTTTTTCAACCGATACCCTCGTAATCGTGATCTGTGGCCTTAAGCGAAACCTGGGGCAATCTGCATTGAATAATACCAGTCACAGGGTCAACGTGCATAAATTTTTGAGGAAAACCGCGAAAGGCTGAAGGTGTTTTTTCGGAGAATAAATATCCACAATACAACATATCTTTAATAATAAGTGGCGCGAAAACATGGCTTAAACCAGCTATGGAGCGACTTGTGTCCGTTAAGTACTCTGTGCTACTCAGTGCACGATTGTACCTTTGTATGGTGCAATTTTCAGACTCATCATCATAACTGACATAATAAATCCACTCCTGTGTGTAACGCGGCACAAAAGGAGCAATAGTTTCATAAACTCTATCTTCATCTGTTCCGATTAAAAACTTTGAAGGAATTTTAAATTCAAATAATTTGGCCAAGCTCCATGAATCATTAATGCAATTTAAAGCACAACAAGAAAAATTTAAAAACTCTGATGACTGTTCATACGCAAGACACTCAACCACAAAGCCCGAAGATTCATCTTCCATACATAAAAAGCATAAAGGCTTATCATGGGTTACAAGTAGTTGTTGCGAGATAGGAGCTAAGGATTCAGCACTTTCATACTGCCGAGGAGACCACTCTAACTTTTGAATTGCATAATTTTGCAACTGGTCTCTTGAAACGCAAAAAAGATTATTGCCAACTTTGCACGGATACACATAATCAAATCCATCACGATTAGTTAAAGAGTAAACGGCCGCACCACGATTTGAAGTATCGCATAGGAAGATAGAAAGTTTACCATAATTCTTTCCGGCAAAATAAAATTGTTCGTCCGTTATCCATTTCATTGAAAAAATTGCATAAATCGGTTCATAAATATCTATCGCTCGAGGCGCGCGTTTATTAAATGTTTTGATTCTAATCCTACCGCGATCGATAAAACTAAACGCTTTTTTCCCTGGAAGTAGTTGTACACACGAAGGAATAAACATAGAAGTAAGTTCGCGACAAGCTATCCCTTCATGGCGGTCCCACAACAGCAGTTCAAGGTCATCATAAGACTTTTGATGAACCATCATTATCATGTCATCATTTATCTCTGCGATAGGATAAATAAACTCCTGCTGCGCCCACGTAGGCAAAAACAAAGTCAGCAATGAGAGATGAAAAATTAAGCAGATTTTTTTTTCCAAATGTTTTCCTTTATCAGATAGTTACTATCTTTTACCAAGATATAAAGATCTCTGTCAATTTTTTTACGAAAACTTACAGACGCATAAGAGTTAAAAGAGTTTACATTTTTATTATCAAAGTCGGAATTTTCTTTAATCGCATCAACAATTTTTAAAAATTTTTTTTTATAAAAACATGCGGAAACTTTTTTTATTATCTGTTGCAATGACTTTAAAGTTATGAAAGTTTTTCGCATATCCACTGTGCCAAAAATAACTTTTTTATCCCATTGATCATATAATTTTTTTGAGCAACTTTTAATTACTTGTTCTATCTGCTCACGCGTAAAAACAGGGCCAAATTCTGATAAAAGTAATGCTAAAAAACCTGTCATCATCGCAGAGGCCATTGATGTACCAGATGTATGCACAAAAATATAATCTTGAATTTCATCAATCCATAACTGACATAAAATTCGATGTCCTGGTAGTAAAAAATTAGGACCCTTACATTCCTGCCATTGAGAAAAGCAGCAAACTTGATACTTACTGTCAAAAGCGCCAACGGAAAATAATATGTTAGGCAAACTTGCAAGATAAGCAACTTTTTTCATACTTGCACAATCATTTCCAGCGGCCACCACCACATAAGAAAACTTTTGCAGCAATGTTACTAATTCTTTATTTTCTAGATGTTTATCACATAGATCGTCCGCTATTTTCAGTCCAAGATGCACAATGTCTACATGCATATCAAAAGCCCGCTGCAAACCTTGGCGTAAACTTTTTATGTCAGTGCCCCCATCATCATCCATTATAGATATTGGAATTATAACAGCGTCAGGCGCAAACTGTCTAATAATGCCACATGTTAAGTTGCCATGATTTTTTATAAGAGTTTTTTGAAAAAAATTATTTTTTTTCATCAATTGAGTTAAATGATTTTGATTTTTTCGACCTGCAAGCTGGTAATCAAAAATCGTTTCTCCTGGTTCAATTTTATTTGAATTTCCAAAGTTGCCTGTTTTTTGGCGTTGATTGCAAGAAAATTGATCAAAATGTTTTTCCTGACTGTTAATTTTGGTGTCGAGCACTGCAATTTTAATACCATGTCCTTTTTTTGGTGCTAAATCCCAGAGTAAAAGTTCTTGATTATTATTTTGTTGATTTTTACAAAGTAGTCCAACTGTTGGAATTTTTAAATGCCACAAAAAATCTTTTGAAATATTTTGAATACGCAGATCATCTTGATTTTGAAATTGTACACCTTGCATCAATGATTCATATTCTTGTCGACTGCAATATGAAATATTTTCAGGAAAAAAATTAAAAGAATGAAGCGATTGAGAATATAGAATCTCTAAAAATAACAACAGTACTTTTTTCACTATTATTCACATCACCTCTTCGTCCTCAGGCTTGCCTATACGCCGTAACTCTGGCGTAGGAGTAACCCGGGGATCCATGCTTACTGAATTATGACTTGTCAGGAATACCAAAAGAATACGCAAATAAGACACTCAAGAAAAAGAGTTTTTTGAAATAATAAAGCTGAAATTATTTTTAATAACTATTTATAACAAATCACCTAGTTCAACTAAAGACATAAGAACTGCTGCAGAAGGACAATTGCGCCAAGCTAAAGCGATAGGAGTTATTCTTTTTCCATTTTTTACATATTTATGTGCACCAGCTGCAACTAATAATTGTATACTTTCAAGATGTTCATCATCAAAAGATTTTCCCACGCAACTTACAGTAGCCATATGCAGCGAGCTGCTTCCTTTTTTATTTCTTGCTTGTACATCTGCATGAGCGGCAAGCAAAAGTTTTACTATCTGAACCTTTCCAAAAAAAGCAGCATAGTGCAATAGAGAATTACCCTGACTATCACGTACATTTACATCTGCACCATCTACAATTAATTTTTTTGCAGATTCTATATCATTGCGCTGTAGTGCATCACTCAAACTTTGTTCAATATTGCACCAAGATAATGATGAATAAATCATTAAAACGCTTAATATAATTTTTTTCATGAAATTTCCTAATACCAGGATTGTTTAAATACTATAACAACCCTATCACAGTAGGCACTTCGGTCAAATAGCGACATTTTTTATGAAGATGTGGCGAAAAGATGCGATATAAAAATTTGGTCAAAAAAATTCCATCGCATTGATACGAATATCGATGCGATGGAAAAAAGGAGAGTAGTAATGAAGCCTAATTAAATGAACTAAGGATTACAAATGAATCATTTTTTGATTTATTTAAAATGCTTAATTCACTACTAATTCTATCAGTTCTTGCCCTTCTGTCAAGAGGATACCCCCTAATAAAAACATTTTTCTGACAGGCTGTGTATTATCCTATGGATATCACGTCTGGATGGGCCTTTGCAATAAGGCTTTCTAGCTCAGAATCGCAAAAAGGTGAGGTAATTATTATCTGATTTTTACATGACAGGAAGAAATGTATTAAATTTTTAAGACGAATTTTATCAAAATCTGAGATAAAATCATCAATCAAGATAAGTGGCAGCGATGAGTGCTTATCGCTAATTGATATGAGAGCCAGCTTACAAAGAAGCGATACAAGCTTTTGTTGCCCTCTAGAAGCAAACATCCGAGCCTTTTTACCTTTGATATGAAAAATAAGATCATCCAAATGAGCTCCGTACATTGATCTTTTCATTACAAGCTCCTGTCGAGTCAAATGCGCTGTTTTCCTTAGAAAGTCCTCGAAAGACTCACCCAAAGTAACCCATTTTGCGTCATATGCAATCTCGACCTCATATACCCCATCAAAATACTGATCAATTAAGCTATTCACGACTTTTTCTATAACTTTTAGCTCAGTTTGCCGATACTGCTGAATTTTCATAGAGCTGTCCCATAGTTTCTCACTCCAGACATCAAATTCTAGCTTGTCCAAGCCCTTAAAGGCACTTTGGACAAGTAAGGCGTTGCGACTATGTAAAATATGCTTAAAGTCCCGATATGTATCTAAAGCTTCTGGTTTTGAAAAAAGAACCGCTTGATCAGCAAATGCCCTTCTGCCAGCTGGATATCCTCTAATCAGATCAATATCATCTTCGGTTAAAGTAATTACCTTAAAATAAGGAAATGTATCTTTAAATGATGTGACATTTTTTTGGTCAAGTTTGATAATCTTTTTTTTATTGCCGTATCCCACCTGAATGATATGAGACATTTCTGGCTCTTGTTCAAGCGTAAAATGTCCTCTTAAAAAAAAGGAGTCTGCTTCATGATACAGCAAATCCGTTACGATATGGGACCGAAATGATTTGAAATAACATAAATAATGAATCGCTTCGATTATCGATGTTTTTCCGGCACCATTATTTCCCGTAATAAGCGTAATGGGAGACGAAAAAGAAAACGTTGTATCAATGAAACAACGAAACTGTTGTAACTGCAACTTTGTTAAAAACAATGAATTCTCTTTTATGGATTGTTTGCAGAAACAGGCATCACTAAATACATTAAATGACAACTGTCATCTATTGCTTTGAAAATAATTGGACGCGTATTGCTTTTCAAGAAACAAGTAATCTGTTCATTGTCAAATGACTGCAATCCCTGCAAAAGATATGGCGAATAAAAACGCATTTCTAAATTTTCAGATGTAAAATTATCGATTGGGAGCATTTCATCCAAATTTCCAATTTCTGAATTCTTCAGTGAAACTTTTAAATTATTTTTAGAAAACATAAAATTAGTTGCTAAAAATTGACCAGACAGTAAGCAAGCAGATCGGCGTAATGTTTTAACCAAATCAGACTTGTTCATAGTTGCTGGAGTAAAAGAATCATGCTGTAAAATCGATTCATATTTTGGAAACTCATCAGCCAGTAACTTGGTGAAGAAATTAAAGCGATCACCAGAAAAGACCAATTGATTATCGCACATGCCTAAAAAGATTGATGGTGCATTAGAATTTTCAAGAATTTTTTTAAGTTCAAAAATAGCTCGCCGTGGCAATAACCATTTTCTTTCTTTATCTAAAACGTATTTCTCTGATGTCACCTGAGCCAAACAATGTCCATCAGTCGTTGTTAGCTTAAAATCTTTAGAAGATATTTCTAAAAACAGGCCATTAAGCGATGGTGTTGCGTTATTTTGAGGAATCAAAAACGATACTTTTCCCAGCATGTTTGATAAAAACAAAGAATCAAGCTGCATAAGATTTTCAATGCGCTCTGGCAACGGCGGAAACTCTTCAGCTCGTTTGATATTAAATGAAATGTTAATTTTCTTTTCAGCCTTTAACGTTAACTGATTATCATCAAAAATACATTCGATATCACCAGCCATTTCTTTAACCACGTCAAAGATTTTTTTTCCAGGAACTAAAAATTGAACGTTTTCTACAGAACTTTCTAGAAGTTGACAGCTGTATTGCAAGCTGATTTCCAAATCTGTTGCTTTTAAAATAAGCTCTTTATTTGATACATGAAACAAAATGCAAGACGTTGAAGAAATCTTTGTCTTTTTGTGCAAATTGGTTGCATAAAAAAAAGAGTCGCCAAAAAATCTTTTTGACTAATTATAAAAGAATTGCTCATGGAAACCTTTCTTGCATATTTCGGTATTGATCACTTGTTCATTATACAAAAACAAGATTTTTTCTCAATTAAATGTCTTTAGAAGCTCTATATTCTTGAATTTGCTTTAACAGTTTCATCGATCCAATCATTAATAGTTGATATAAATTTTATATCTTTTTCCGTATCTGCAGTTCGTGCTCGTTCTACTTTTTGATTAATTGCTTCTCTTGCTGCTTGATCACGATTTTGTATTCTTTTTATCATATCAAATATTTTTTGAGTTCTTGAATTTGTATCGCTAACTTCACTTGCAACAGCATTAAGGCTAATTATACTTAAGCTAACCAAAAACAATGTATTTCTTTGCACCATGAACTCTCCGCTAACACCTTAATTCTTTATAAAAAATTTAATGATTGTTTTTTAGCTATTTCTATTGCTATAGCTATTTCTGACCTGCTCTGTTCAGCCTCTGCTTCATCAATTGCTGCTTGTAGAGTTTTAATAGCTGCTGTTCTTTTAACGTAAAATTTAGCTAAAGAGTTAGCGTCGTGATCATTTTTAAAGCGAGCTTGTTCTATTTTTTGATTAATTATTTCTCTTGATAATTGATTGCGAGATTGTATTTTTACTACCGCTTGAACTGAAGCGATTTCAAGTGCTAGAGATGGATTAGTTTCTCGCAAATTTGTTTCAACACTCAAGTGGCTCAAATAGTTCAGTGTATCAGTTACTAAAAAATCTGTTTCACTTGCAATAATGTTAAGACTGAACACGCTTAAACCAATCAAAAGTAATGTATTTCTCTGAATCATGAATTCTCCAAGGATTTTTAAGATTATTTTTTATACTTTATAGTATAACAGGCATTGTAAAGCCATTCATCTATTTTTTATTTTTTGTATGTCTTTGTACCCACGCTCTTATTGTTTCCATATCACGGCAAGTTACGGTTGTTGCTTGTAACCTTGCTTGCGTCCTTGCGTAAGCCTTTTCTCGTGCCACTTGAGCTAAAGCAGCTAATCTTGCATCCTCTACTTTTTGCTCAATTTTTCTTTTTCTTTTTTCTTCGAATTCTTCCTTAACCTCTTTTTTTATCTGCGCAACGATACCAGCCACTTCTGCATGAATTCTTTTTGCAAGCCTAGCTTCGTCTCTTTTTTCTTGCTCAATTTCTTTCATTATTTTTTTCAAAAATGCATCCTGACTTGCAAAGCTATCCAGGCTACAGACAATTAATCCAAGAATAATGAGTTTAATCTTATGCCCTTGGATGATATTTATCATATAACTCTCGAAGATGAGTCATTTCAAGATGAGTGTAAATTTGCACAGTATTAATTCTTGAATGACCAAGAAGAGCTTGAATAGCACGCAAGTTAGCACCACGTTTCAGTAAATGAGTCGCAAGTGAATGACGTAGCACATGCGGCGAAATCGAACCCATCAACCCAGACTTAGCAGCTATTTCTTTTAAACTTTTCCAAAATGTCTGACGCGACATATGATCTATCTTGCCACCGTAAAGAACAGGGAATAGATAGTCAGTTTGCTTATCTTGTCCTCCAACTCCCAGCAACCGAGAGTGAATCTGATTTAGATATGAGTGCAACAATATAATTATTTCATCTGGCAACGGCACTACTCGTTCTTTACCACCTTTGCCCGATACCTGCAAACATCGATCTTCAAAGTTAATATCTGAAGTTTTAAGGGCTACAAGTTCGCTGACTCGAAAACCACACGCATACAACAAGCACAGCATCACTTTGTTACGCTGGCCAGCTACCGTTTTATACTCGTCTGCAGCCAGGAGCAAAGACTTTATTTGGTCTTGGGTTAAATTTTTTGGTAAACGTTTGGGAAGCTGTGGAAACTGAACGCCTTGCGTAAACGGCACCAAATCATGATATTTTGATAAATAATTTGCAAAAGTTTTAAGCGCGGAAAGTTTTCGCGAAGCACTTTTTGGCCCAACGTTTTCATTGTGCCGCAAAAACTTTAAAAAATCTTTTACGTGCTGATTGGTAAGCTCTTGAACCGTTTGTATCAAGCTTTCTTTTTCTACAAACGTTAAAAACTGATCAATATCACGTTTGTATGCCTCAACTGTATTATTTGCCACACACCGTTCAGTCATTAAATAATGCAAAAACTTTTGAAATAAATTCCTCAAATTATTTCCTTAGTAAGCTTTTCCAACAATAACATCACCAAGCGACTCTTTACCGCAAGCAAAACAGTTTTTAAGTTCTTTAGATTCAATCATGCAACGAATTGAAGCTGCGTGTTCTTTCAATTGCAACTCACAATCAACGTTTTGGCACCAACCAACTTGGTAAATTCCATTATGTTCTTCAAGGTCTTTTATAAAGTCTGAAAGCTTATCGGCCTTATGCCACATGCTCGCATAGCGATCTTGGGCACGTTTGAAAAGTTCATTTTGAATACTTTCCAGTTTTGCCGCAGTCCATGAAACTATTTCTGCTGCTTGCACTGTTTCTTTTTCTTTACCGAGTCGTGACGTTGCAACAATGACACCAGCGTCCATATCGCGCGGTCCAACTTCTAAACGTAGTGGAACACCTTTAAGCTCCCACTCGTAGAATTTAGCACCTGGGCTGGTATGTTCATCAAGGTCAACTTTGACAGAGATACCTGCAGCTTTCAGTTGTGCTTGCAAACTTTTAACGTAATCGACAACGGTGTCTTTTGTTTCTTTTCTTAAAATTGGAACAATGACTACTTGGATAGGAGCAATTTTAGGAGGCATAATAAGCCCACGCTCATCGCCATGACTTGCAATCACAGCTCCAACAAGTCTTGTCGTTGTACCCCAGCTGGTCAAATATGGATACGCAACAGCACCATCTTTATCTTGAAATTTCATATCAAAAGCATGCGCAAAACTTTGTGAAAGCAAATGAGATGTTCCCATCTGCAAAGCTTTACCATCAAGCATAAATCCTTCAAAGGTATATGTTGCCTGCGCTCCTGGAAACTGTTCATTTTTTGTTTTACGGCCTTTAATGACCGGAATAGCTAAATAATTTTGAGCAAGGTTCACATACTCTTCAAGCATCATAAGCGTTTCAGCAAGAGCTTCCTGCTCAGTTGCATGAGCCGTATGACCTTCTTGCCAGTAGAATTCTGTTGTTCTTAAAAATGCTCGTGGGCGTTTTTCCCAACGAACTACATTAGCCCATTGATTAATTTTTAAAGGAAGATCACGCCATGAAACTATCCATTTTGCAAACATATGATGAATCATAGTTTCTGATGTTGGGCGAACTACCAACGGTTCATCAAGTTCTTTGCCACCAGCATGTGTTACGATTGCAAGCTCTGGAGCAAATCCTTCAACGTGCTCAGCTTCTTTAGCAAAAAATGATTGCGGAATAAAAAGAGGAAATAAAGCATTTTCATGACCAGTTTCTTTTATACGATCATCAAGAATTTTTTTAATATTTTCCCAAATTGCGTTTCCATAAGGACGAATTACAATACAGCCACGTACAGGAGCATGATCAGCAAGTTTTGCTGCGTAAATAACTTCTTGATACCATTCTGGAAAATTTGTTTTAATATCAGGCAACTTGTTCATTTAAAATCCTTTGTAATTCTTGAGCGTAACTCACGAAACTATTTCATATAAAAGTCTTATATAGTCATAGGTTAAAGTATACCCAAACTGGTCAAATATGTAAAAAACTAAAGCACCAAAACGTAACTACTTTCTGGCAACTTGTTTATCAAGAGCATGTTGAGCAGTTGCCAAACTACCAGCGTTTTGTTTCATGAGGATTTCAAGACTTACAACGCTCTTATGTATTTGACCTGCTATAGCATCAAAAGAAGTTTTTTCTTGAGATACTCTATCAGTAAATATGACATTGCTTTGATGCATTGTTGCCAGTACTGTTTGAGTCTCATTTAATAAATCAATCCAAAATCCAGATCCAGAACTTTCATCTGTTACTTTTCCAAATATTTCTGTATCTAAAGCTCCAATAATTAAAAATAAATTCGTTAAAAGTTCTTTATTTATTTTTATTTTTTTTGCTTGAATCTCCCATAATATACGTTGAATTGAATCATCATGCTCACGTAATTGTCCAAGAATCATCTTTATTTCTTTATAAGCTTTTTGCTCATATGACTCTGTAGGGATTTTTTCTTCAACTGCTTTTGCTTCTTGCTTTTGCAGTGCATTAAAGTACTGTACAGCCGCCCCTAATTTACCAGCTTGAATGAGCTGAGCAACGGATTTCATGCTGTCACCTTGCATCGCACGATAATCTACTAAAGCCCCTAATGATGTTGTTAGATTTTTACTAACTTCTCTTGCAATCTCTAACACGTCATCATCTTTATATTCTACAAAGCCTCTTACAATATCACATAAATCAGGAAAAACATAACTCCCAGCTTCTTGAATAGCCGATCTATACGATTGTCCGGGATCAAATAAACTTTTTTGTTCAGGCATTTCTGGAATAGGATAAAAACTCTTATCGTTACTCTTGCTAGGTGGTAATTCTTCATAATCATCCAAACAATCTACACTAGCAAAACAATCAGGACTTTCTGAACCTAGGCAATGAAAAGATGAAAATCCTAATACAACCACGAATATAATTTTTTTATTCATATTTTTATTTCCTCAACCATTGATTAATACGTAGTAAAAAGATATGAGATGTGTAAACTTTTATACACCATAAAATATACTGTAACCATTACTAAACTAAATATGAAACTTATAATTTTTATCTTATCTTTCATAGCAACACCTCTGCTTTCAAGCAACTTTCAACAAGAAGCATTTGATGAAATGACTTTCTATTTTCCTACTAATTCTGATAATCAAGAGGATGAAACATATAATATTTCTTTATCAAACCAAGTAATTATGAGCTTCTTAATTGAACCTATTTTTAGAGCAGATACTTTTACTAACCATGAAAAAAGGATTCATGAACGAATTATCGAATCTTTATTTAAAACATTAGACCATCAAAAAAAGAATAAACGATTTTTAATCTTAACTGATATACAAAAAGAACAACGTCGATTCATACGTATTTTAAGAACTAGAGAAAGAATTTTACGAAAAAGACAGTCTGCAAATATGATAAGAAACCAAGATGTTCCATTCCCTCTTGTGCGAGAAAATGCTTTTAGATACATTTTTCCGCAAATATTTGGTGCTCGCAGAGATCGAGAAGAAGAAAACACGAACGGAAACAATAGAATTTCAAGAAGTCTGACCCCAACTGAAGTTTTAGACCAAGATGTCTTAACTCAAGACAGCGCAGATTTTTCTTATCTTTCTTCAATTGAGCACAACGCATCATCCAGCAGTAGCAGCAATTCATCCAATAGCAGTGCATCATACTCCACGATATCTTATAATGATCATGAATAAACCATTGCTAAAATAACTATCTTTTAAAATAAAATTGGAATTAATTATTATATGAACGATCAAAAAACAACCATTAAAGACCTCAAAAATATCGCTAAAGAGCTTGTTGACGAGCGCGATTGGAACCAATTCCATACTCCAAAAGACTTAAGCATGAATCTTTCTGTTGAAGCCAACGAACTTTTAGAAAAATTTTTATGGATCACGTCGAAAGCTTCTTTTGAAGAAATCGATAAAAATCGTCAAGAAATCGAAGATGAAGTTGGAGATGTTTTATTTTCAATTCTACAGTTCTGCACAGTATCAAACATTGACGTAACCGCAGCATTCCTGCAAAAAGTTGAGAAGATAAAACAGAAATATCCGATAGAAAAATCTAAAGGTCGACACGATAAATATACAAAGCTGTAATGAGCTGTGATGCTTTACTGCACGTAGCCTTGACGTAATTCTTCTTGGTAAAAGATATAGATGCCAAATCCAAGAATTGCTATCGCTATGAAAAAGCCATAACTTACGCCAACTCCTAGAAGCATCCAATCAAAAAGTGCTGCAAATACCGGTGTGACAAAACCGATAAAAGAAAGAAGTGTTGCACTGTAATGTTTAAGTAAATAACCATAGAGGTTATAAAAAATAACATTTGCCAAAAGAATGATGGCAGCAAGCAGCAGCAAGAATGGTTTTAAGTTGTCCCATGGCAAAGAGACGCTACCTTCAAAATACAATGATACAGGTATTGCTTGAATCCCACCAAGTAGCATTGCGCATCCGTTTACAAACAAAGGTGAGTATCCTTTATCTTTAACGAGCATTCTGACATAAATCCAACCCAATGCACTTGATACAACCGCGATAAATAAAAGAATGTAGGCAGTGCCATTGATATGCCAACAGGTAAAACTAAATGCAGCAGGCTCTAAAAAGAAAACAATACCGCCCATGCCTAT
The DNA here is from genome assembly GCA_041660205.1 of Candidatus Babeliales bacterium. Taxonomy (NCBI): domain Bacteria; class Candidatus Babeliae; order Candidatus Babeliales; species Candidatus Babeliales bacterium. Next base: position 12,431 of record JBAZWT010000007.1, on the reverse strand, counting down.
GGCAAATCCGAGCCATTTTTTCTTCGTCATTTTTTCATCAAAATAGATATATGAAAAAAGAGCAGAGAAGAATGGAGACAAATTAAACATGAGTGCTGCGCATGATGGCGCAACACTTTGAAGAGCTATAAATTCAGTCGTGTAGGGAATCAGTACGTGAATCAGCGATAACAAGACAAAGATCCAAAGGTCAGCGATCGAACGATCAGCGATCGAACGATCAGCGATCGAACGATCGGAAAACTTCTTAATTTTTGCCGGTCCTGAAATAAAATGATTCATCCCTAAAAGTAAAACACCCGCAATGCACATACGCAACGCTATTAAAAAAATAGGCGGCACATAAAAAAGCAGCATTTTGCCAATGGTAAATGTTAAAGCGAGAAGTGCATAGAGTAAAAATATTAAAATCATATCTACTCAGCTCTATCTTCAGTGTGCTCGTCTTCGTACAATTCTTCTTGGTAGAATACAAACAATCCAAAAGCTACGCCGATAGAGCATAAGAAAAATTGAATCGTAAGCGTTTCATTAAGGAAAAAGTATCCCAAAAGAGCTGTAACAATCGGCATAACAAAAGAAAATAAAATCACGAGCGTAGCACTATACGCCGTCAGTAAATAAGCATTAAAATTATAAGCTATAATGTTTTGAAGTAGCATCATAATCATCATAGACCACATAAAATCGGTCACATGACCTTCTGTCACAAATGGTCGCGTTTCAAAAGAAAATGCCTGAATAAAACAAAACAAACCACCAAGAGTTAAACTCACACCGTTTAAAAAATATGAATTAAAACTTTTAGACGGTCGATCCATTAAATATTTCATGATAACCCAACCATACGCTGTTGCAGCAGCAGCTACAATCATTACTATTTCAGCAACTGAAATAAAACCTATTTTGTATGTAGTATCAACTACATCAGCAGCAGTATCTGTAATCAAAAGTGGTGTAATAGCAATACACGATATAATCATACCCAATATTTTTTTCCAGGTGATGGAATCACCAAACATACGATGAGAAAAAAAGAGCGCAAAAAATGGGCTTAAGTTATACATAAACGCTACTTTAGCCGAGGATAAATGTTGCAGACTCCAGGCTTCGTTAGCATTTGTCAAATAGACGTTAAAAACTGCAAGTAAAAATATATACCACCAATCTTTCCAGCTTATGGAAGACCACTTAAGAGAAGTAAACCACATCCGGTACAGGCCATACGTACAAACGCCCGCAGTAACCATGCGAGCGCCTGTTAAAAAAATTGGCTGACAGTAGAGTAAGGCTTGTTTGCCAAAAATAAAGACAACTGCATACAATGAATAAAGACCAATTATCTGTATCATATCGTCCTATCAGATTAATTATTCATCTGCTCTTAACTCTTCATCAATAACCTTTATACGTTGAATTTGAATTGCCTTTCCAGTTTTGGTATCAATTTCAACCCAGACACCAGTCATAATAACTGGCGGCTCAGTTTCTACCAAAAACCGACTTGGCATTTGTGTTTTAAATCGCTCAATCATTGGAGCTGCTTTCATTCCAATTGATGAGTTAAGTGAGCCACCCATGCCTAAATCAGTAACGTAAGCCGTACCTTTTGGTAAGACTCGCTCATCAGCAGTAGGAACATGAGTATGAGTTCCAACAACACAGCTCACACGTCCATCAAGATAATAAGCAAAACATATTTTTTCAGCTGTTGCTTCAGCATGCATATCAACAATGATAATATTGGTTTTATGTTTTAAATAAGAAAGAATTGTGTCAACCGCTTTAAACGGACAGTCTAAATCTTCTCTCATGAAAACTCGACCTTGTATATTTACAACAGCAATTTCCACACCTTGGCATTTAAAAGTAGTTACACCTGTGCCAGGGCACTCAGATGGAAAGTTAGCTGGTCTGATAACATTGGTATTGCTGCGCATGTACTCAAAAATATCACTTTGATCCCAAACGTGATTTCCTGTGGTTATAACATCAACACCCATATGCTTTAAAGAATTAGCTATGCGTGAGGTAATTCCTCGCCCATTGTTGTTACTGTTTTCACCATTTACAATGGTTGCATCAATGGAATACTTTTCTTTAAGCGAGCTTAAATGTTTTTGTAGCATCATACGACCTACAACACCAACAATGTCACCAATAATTAAAACCCGTATGGTCGATTTCATAAAATATTACCTTGCGTATTCAATAGCGCGTTTTTCACGGATTACATTTACTTTAATTTGGCCTGGAAAGTTCATCTCCAGTTCAATCACTTTTGCCACTTCTCTTGCAAGAGATTTCGCATCATCATCACTTAAAGCGTCTTCCTCAATGATAATTCTAATTTCTCGTCCTGCTTGAAGAGCATATGCTTTTTTGACACCATCAAATGAATAAGCAATTTCTTCCAGTTTTTCTAACTTTTTAATGTATGCAGCAAATGTTTCTCGTCGAGCACCTGGTCTAGCAGCTGAAATAGTATCAGCAATAACTATAATTGGAGCATAAATACTAGCGAAAGGAACTTCTTCATGATGGGCCGCAATAGCGTTTACCACTTCTTCAGCTTCGCCACAACGTTTGGCAATGTCTGCACCAATGATTGCGTGAGCACCTTCAACTTCTGCAGTAACAGCTTTTCCAATATCATGCAAAAGTCCTGCTCTGAAAGCTATGTTGCCATCAAGGCCAAGCTCTTCAGCGATCATACGTGCAAAAAGTCCAACTTCTTTACTATGCTGTAAAACGTTTTGTGAATAGCTTGTTCTGAAATAAAGCTTTCCTAAGAGAGTGACAATTTCAGGATGAACACCCTGAAGATTAAATTCTAAAACTGTTTTTTTACCATATTCTTGAATAAGTTCATCAAGCTCTTGCTCACATTTCGCAACGGTTTCTTCAATCCTTGTTGGATTAATTCTGCCATCTTGTACTAATTTCTCTAAGCTTCGTTTTGCGATTTCTCGTCGAATTGGATTAAATCCAGAAATTGTAATCATTTCAGAACTATCATCAATGACAAATTCCATTCCGGTTGCCATTTCTAGTGACTTAATATTTCGTCCCTCTTTACCAATGATACGACCTTTCATATCATCGCTTGGAAGAAGAACACTTCCTGAGGTAAGGGCAGCAATACTGTCAGCGGTATAACGTTGCATAGCTGTAACGGTAATCTCTGCAGCTTTTTGTTTTGCTATATCCTGAGCTTCTTTTTCAACTTTTTGAACCCATTTTTCAGCGCTATGTGTAACTTCAGCTTCTAATGTTTTCAACAATGTTTCTTTTGCTTTTTCACGGCTCATGCCACTTAGTTGTTCTAATTTTGCAATAAGATCATCGTACAATGTTTTTAATTTTGCTTCGTTGACACGAACAAGATCGTTCATTTTTAAAACATCACGTTCTTTTTGTTGTAATTCGTAACGAATATCATCAAGACGTTGTTCTTTTTTTCCCAATGCTTCATATTTTAAATTGATTTGCTGAAGCTTTTGATCAAGATCAACACGATCACGCTTAAGCTCAACATCAAATTCTTTTCTTTTTTTGTATAACTCATCTTTAATTTTTAGATAAGAATCTCTTTTTTCATGTTCAATGCTCTGACGAGCTGATTCAATACGCTCTTTTGACTGTACGAGTAAAGATTGCGCCTGAAATATTTTTCTTTGAGCGTAAAATAAAAGCATAATACCGGAAACAATCGCTCCAATTCCGGTTATAAAAAATATTACTTCTGTCATTTAAAATTCCTTTAAAATTTCTTTAAGCTTAAAACTATCAAATATATTTATGGCGTAGCATACCATAAACCCCAAAAAGAGAGCATGTATTCCTCTCTGTTCATCGTGCATCCAGTAGATACACTTTTCAAAAAATAAACCTTGAAATGCTAAGGCACCCCAAGGCTCATTTTTTTGCACATAATTGTAAACTAATCGTTATTAACGTCTAGCTTACAATCGTTTCAAAAAGAAAATTCTTCTTCACTTAAAAGCGTCATAATCTTGTCGGACTGAATTCGTTCCTTTTTGACTATTTGTTCCATAGCCAAGAGTTCTTCAGTTGCTTTTAATGCGGCAAGCACGGCAATTTTTTTTGTATCAATTACCATTTTGTTTTGTGCTGAAATTTCTTTCATCACGCTATCAACTCTGCGCACAACTTCTAGAACAAATTCATCTTCTTCGTCACTGACTATCGAATATGATTCGCCAAAGATTCGAGCTTTGTATTTTTTCAATTCTTTGCTCATTACTGCTCTTGCGTTTCAATTAATAGCAACAAGTTATCAACAACCATTTTAGTCATCATTTTTTCTTGGCTTAATTCTTCCAAGTCTCTTGTTTCAGAAACCAAAGATCCTTCTAAGGCCTTTAATTGTCCTTGAAGATCTTTGTTCTTATCTTTTAATGAAAGATTCTCTTCTTTGAGCATTTTCATTATTTCAATAAGCTGAATGACTTTTTCTTCCAGCGTGGTCAAATTTAAACCATGCTTAGCTGCTGGCATTTCTTTGCTTCTTGCTTGAACTTCTTTGCTTTTTGACTGTACGGCTTCCATAACAATCTCCTTTAATAAACAAACACAAATCTTGCATTGCAAACAAACTGTAATATCAATCCACAACGTTCGTCAAGTGTCATATTAAAAAAGCAAAAAGAGTGCTTAGCCTCGTGCAGTTTCTACAACTTTTTGAAACACAGTTGGTTCAAAAATTGCAAGCTGACTTAGCATTTTTCTGTTTAGCTGAATATTAGCTTTTTTCAAAGCTGGGATAAAGGCACTGTATGAAAAACCATGAGGTCTTACAGCAGCATTGATACGAGTAATGAAAAGAGCACGCATGTTACGTTTTTTCAACTTGCGACCTTTAAATGCATAAGCTAAAGCTCGCATTAAAGTTTCTTTTGCTCGTCTAAAAATGTTTTTTCTTTGACCGAAAAAACCTTTAGTTTGTTTTAGTAAACGTTTGTGACGTTGTCTTGTAACTTTACCAGATTTAATTCTTGACATAATAACCCCTATACTTTATGAATTTGGCAGAAGGCGAGCTATGCGATTAGCATCAGCCGTGCAAAGCGTCGATTCTTGTCTTAGATGTCTTTTGCGTTTAGCGCTTTTTTTGCTTAGCAAATGGCGTTTGCCAGCATGAGAAAACTTAATTTTACTTTTAAGTTTTTTAAATCTTTTTTTTGTCGCTGAATGCGTTTTCATTTTTGGCATAACAATTAAACCTTATTGTTTTATTTTTTTGTTTTCAGAGAATAGATTCTTGACCAATATGGTCCTGCAATAGCATCCTTTTCACACGCTAGATCAATTAAATCTTGATCAGCAAATGATTGGTCAACTCGTGCAAAAAACTCCGTCCCAACAACTCTTTTTGCTTCTACTTCTCTACCACGAAAAACCAACGTGATTTTCAATTTGTGGCCATCGTTTAAAAAGCCAACACCTTGATTCATCTTGGTTTGATAATCATGGATTCCAATTTTCGGCTTCATCTTGATTTCTTTAATCTTGATGACTTTTTGCTTTTTCTTACCTTCTGACATTTTTTTCTTTTTAGCATATAAATTTTTGCCAAAATCCATAATCTTAACGAGAGGAATCTCGTCTTTGTCAGAAAGAAGAACAAGGTCTAAGTTACTTTTTCTTGCAAGTTCCATCGCAGTATCGCGAGACAAAACTCCAAGGTTCTCTCCCGTTTCCGATATCACTCGCATCTTAAATGCTCGAATTTGTTCGTTAATTAAATGAGTCTCTGTTTTATTCTTCAATGTTTTTCTAAACCCTATAGTTAAACACTAGCCATAGCTTCTTTTACTTTTGCTTTTACAGTTTCCATAAAAGCTGTATTTTCTTTCAAAATTTGATACGCCTGATCGCGTCCTTGAGCAAAGTTTTTACCATCAAACGCCAACCATGCACCATGCTTTGTAACCACATTAGCATGCAAAGCAGCATCAAGTAAATCAAGCTCTGCGCTAATCCCAACGTTAAACAACAAATCTATTTCTGTTGATTTAAACGGTGCCGCAACTTTATTTTTAACAGCTTTAATAGCAACACGATTTCCAAAATGAACTTCATCTTTTTTCAAAGAGGCAATTCTTCTAACGTCCAAACGTACCGATGCGTAAAATTTCAATGCTTTACCGCCACTTGTCGTTTCTTTAGGTCCAAAAGCCATCCCACTAATAGTTTGACGCACTTGGTTAATAAAGAGAAGAATCGTGTCAGACTTATGAACGATTGCAGCAAGCTTTCTTAAGGCTTGTGACATTAAACGAGCTTGCAACCCAACATGAGTATCGCCCATATCACCTTCAAGTTCTGCGCGAGGCACTAAGGCCGCAACAGAATCGATCACAACTATGTCAATTGCTCCTGAACGAATCAGCATCTCTGCAATGTCGAGAGCTTGCTCACCGCAATCAGGTTGCGAAATGATCAAGTCTGCAACATTTACGCCTATTTTAGCGGCGTAAGTAGGATCAAGAGCATGTTCAGCATCAATGAAGGCGCAAATTCCACCTTGTTTTTGAGCTTGTGCGATTGCATGTAGTGCCAAAGTCGTTTTTCCAGAAGACTCAGGTCCGAAAACCTCTATAATTCTTCCTACTGGATATCCGCCGACACCCATAATCGCATCTATCTGTAGAGAGCCTGATGATATTGCCGTAATACCTTTAATCGGCTGCTCACCCAAAAGCATCACAGAACCTTTTCCGTACTGCTTTTCAATCAAAGAAAACGTTACCTCGAGAGCTTTTTTCTTGGAGCTATTATTGTCGAGTTCAAAACCCTTTGGAGTGACTTTTTCTTTCATGCTTTATACTTCTTTTGTAATGCTAGAGAGTTCTACTTTGATATCTATCTTATTATTAATATTAGCAGTTCTATACAAAGATGCAATAAAACCCTCTTTGTTTTGGTATATTTTAGCATAGAGCATAGTCTTGCCCAGATGGCCTTTTTGATCCTTAAACAGCTCATTGCTCAATGATGCAACTTTATCCAGCCTTAAAAGTATTCCATCAGTTTTGGTTTCAACGCCTACAAGAGCTCCAACGTGCTGCATTCCTTTGAGCCTTGCTTGTACTTCAGGTTCTTTCAAAATAGCGCCCTGTTCAGCTTTTCCGTCTTTATGGGTGAATGTTGCTACTTGAACAGAAGTACCATGTTTTTTTGCCACTTCTTCAAGAGTCGCTTGTTTAGCGTCTTTAAGGGCCAATGCCAAATCTTCTTTCATCATATCAAAAGCTTTTTGTTCATAATACATGCTTAAAACTTTGCTTTGCACGTCTGAGAGCTCAGGCAAGAAGCTTTTTTCTATCTTAGTACACGTTAAAACAACGCCTTTATCTTTATCAAAGAACGTTACAGATCGTCCTTGCTCAGTTGTAAACAGGTTCGTATATTCAATGCCCGACTTACGAACATCCATTGGCAATTCAGCTTTTGTACCTTTATAACGATCAACAAATTTTACCAACGCTTCAGGATGATACTTTGCACCGGTAACCACTCGTGAAGCATCTTGAGAGAATCGTTTTTTAAAGCGCTCAAGGCTTAACTCTTTTTTGATTTCTGATTGAACAGAATTAAATTCTTTGTATTTTGCTGCGTTTCGAGCCACACGTTGTATCAATTCATATCCTTGTTCTGTTTTGATCGGAGCAGAGATCTGACCATCTTGAGCAAGAAATTCGAACGCAGTTTCTACAACCATTTTGTTCATTTTTGTGTCATCTTTTTTAAAGAACCCTGAAAGTCCGCCACGAGCAGCTGATTTATCATCAGAGAGCTTACGAACCATTCCTTCAAATTGAGATGGATCTTTTTCAGCTTCTTCTCGTATTCCTTCTATTTTTGATTTAGCGTCAGCTTCTTTACCAGCTTCAATTTTAACCAGAAGCGATCTAATTTGCATTTCTGCAGGAGCAATTAGATATCTTGCAGCTTTGTGCTTGTCGTAGAATTGTTTTGCGTCAGAGTCAGAAATATTTGCACTGTAGTTTGAAACATCAAAGGTCCACATAACACCAGCACGTTTTTCTAATGTTTTAAATTTTTCAGCTACGCCAACTTTTTTGTAAAAGTTTTGAAGCGTTTCCTGTGAAGGTTGTTTTGATTTTGCAGATGCAAGATATTTTTGGTATGGCAGAACGACGTAAGAATAAGATTTGTTTGCAAAATCAGTTGTGTATTGCAACGCCATTTCAAATTCAGGTACATAAGCACTTGCATCAATAATTGCAAAAAGCAGTTTGTTTTTTACATCCGTTTCTACTTGCGACACAAAATCTTCTACATTGTAAGGAGCTGCAACTTGATTAAATACATCTTCGTTCAACTGCCCATCTTCTTTTAAGAGATATGATGGAAATTGTTGAATTTGTTTTTTCACTTCTGAATTAATGTGTGATTTAGGGGCACGCAGTGAAATTTCATTTTTAAGATTCTCAACCAAAAGTCCACCCACAGTGCTTTCAACTGTTTGCTTCTGTACATCTTGCTTTGTGAATACATAACCTCGTTGGCGCAGCATTTCTTGTTGCTGTGATGCTTGCTTAAGCTTCATTTGAAATTGAGGCTTTGTTATTTTTTCACTGTAAACTTTAATAACCCAATCTTGCGATCCACGAAAATCAAAAAGTGAAATGCCACTTCCTAGGGCCATCATGAAAAGAAAGATCCAGAGAAATATTTTATATACGTTGTTGTTAATCATCTTGCGCATCAAGCTTATCATTAGTCTTCCTTCTTGTTTATGTACTCTATTTTTAAACTATTTTTATATCGCTACGTTTGATTTTTTCTAAGTTTACAATCTTATCGATATGATTTTGTAACTCTTGCTTGCTGTCATAAGATTTAGTTACGACTTGAAACCAAGTTCTTGTAACTTTACCAGAAGCAGACTTGCTGGTTTTTTGTTGGATCTCAACATTAATATTATGTTTTTTTAATCGATTCTGAAATTGAACTGCGGATGCTCGTTTACCAAATCCAACGAGCGTAGCATAGTAATTTTGTTTGCTCTCTACCCTAGACGGCTCCATCTTTGATTGTTCAACTTTAGATGTAGATGATTTTTTAGTTAATGCAGCTTCTGACAAATTTTTAAGCACCTCAGGGACTTCGAGTTCATCAGTAGCCAACGCAACTCTCGTTGGTTCAACTCTCGTTGGCTCAACCTTCGTTGATACAACTTTCGTTGAAGATGTAGCTGTTGGTCTTGTTGCTAATTCTTCTTCAGTAGCTCCAATTCCACCATTTTTTTCTGCAAATGACTGCATGGTCAGTAAGTAATCGACTTGATCGTTAAATGATTCTTGAGTAGCTTTTTGTGAAAATCCATCGATAACACTTTGCTTGCCCCAGAAGTATCCACCGATAAAAATAAGTAATCCTAAAACGATAAAGACTGCAGCAGAAACGCTTGCTTGCTTTTTTGAAATGTAAATTCCGTTTTCATCTGACATGGTTATAACTCAACAAAATGTTTTTAAAATTTGCTCTGACAACCCATTTATATATAAACCAACATCATATAAAGTCAAGTTAATCTCTTCGACTCGACCGATCAGATCGCTAGAAGAAGTAGCTTGCTGCAATTCTTTTTGTAGTTTATTTAAAAAGATTATTTGCCGCTTTGCATAGTTTCTTGTTTTTTGCGCAATGACATCAAATATCTCATCAATGACCATGTCATTATTATTATTTTCTAGCAGATCGTCATAACCAATTAATTTTTTCTTGCGCAGGAATGGTTCCCACTCAGTACCTCGCAAACTTTCCACTTCTTGTCTCCAACCACTATCCATCATTTCCAGTACTCGCTCGTTAATTCTTTTATACAGCTTAGCTCTGTCACGCGTGCACACCACAAAGTAAAAAGGAGCAAGAGGTTCAAACTCTTGCTTGAATAATGATGGCTTTTGACCAGTTGCTTTAAAGATTGCTAGTGCCCGTATAATTCGATAACGGTCAGCCTCGTTAATCTGACTTGCTCGCTCAGGGTCTGTTGCTTGCAATTGCAACCATAGCTCATTTGACGGTACAAGTGATTTTTCAAGTTCTTGCACCCAAACATCTGCACCTTCAATATCGTGCTGCTTGTAAAAAAATGATTTGATATAAAACGCAGAGCCTCCAACAATGACAGGGACGTTTCCTCGGTCCCAAATTTCTTGCAGCAATATTTTCAATCGCTCACGGAATTGAACTACGGTAAAATTCTCCGGTTGGTCCAAAATATTAAAGAAATGATGCGGTATCGTCTCTTTTGCAAAATCTGGCTTTGCTGTACCGATAGTCAGTGGGCTGTAAAAAGACCCAATGTCTGCGTTAATGATTTCACCTGAAATCTTTTGAGCTAGCTGCAAAGCTAGTCCCGACTTGCCGGTCGCGGTAGCCCCAGAAATTAAAACAACATATCGCTTCATGTATTTATCCATTTATTTAACTTTAATCAGAAATGAAACTTAAGCCGAATTCGACATTAACCACCACTGTCGTTCGTCCCGAGTGATTTTGAAGAAATTGTATCGAGGGATAAAAAATATCTTAATCAATATCCCTCGATACATTCTGCTTTAGCAGAACACTCGGGACGAACGACGGTTAGGGAATAATTTACGTCTTAATATTTTCAATCGAAACTTTATGTCCTGTTCCATGTAAAAAAGAGAGAGAGCCCTGTAGCTCTCTCATCAATTCATATTCTATATATTTTGTTAAATTAGCCAAGGTTTGCGCTTTGCTCACGTGAAGTAATCTTTGAGACAATTTTAGATCTTTTCGGAAACTCAGATATTTCTTCTTGTTCAATTTTATCAGTGCTTGAAGATTTTTCGTTGAAAGATTTTTCGTTGAAAGACTTTTCATCGCCAGATGTTTTTTGAGCTAACAGGAAAGATTTTTGCAAATACTTTGAGGCTTTATCTTTATCAATATTTTTTACCACAGCAATTTCTTCAATTAACAGCAGTTCGATTTTTGATTTTAAATTCCGCTCGCCAAAAGAAAGTTCTTTTGTATGAGAAATTAATTGTAAATCTCGATAAATATGACACAGCTTTAGCAAATCTCCTGATCGTAAACTTAGTTGATATTTTTTATTACGTCTGTTCCAATTATTGATTCCTAGCTCATCGCTACTTTTCTTAATTGGTTCAGCTAGTAACTTGAACATAGAATTGAGATCTTGTTCAGTGCTTAGTCTTCTGATACCGACAGCTTCAATGCGATCTTCAGGGACAAGAACTGCCATATCTTTATTGAAAAACTTTAGTTCATAAAAACTTGTTTGTTTACCAGAAATGAGCCTTCTGACTAATTTAGAAATTAATGCTACTCCGTAGCCAGGATACACAACTTTTTCATCGACTAAGAACATAAGCTCTCCTTTCCTAGAAGAAACCTACTTCGCCGTCAAAAGCGTTATCCTTGTTTTTGACTTATCCATCATATACGATTATTAAACCTTTTAAAAGAGATCAAGGCCAGCTTCAAGGATTAGCGCGTAACCATCGGAATTCTTTTTGTTTTACCTTACAAAACATAGGAGCTGGAAACTTTTATGATAGAATAAATTTTCTTAAGTTTTATAAAGGGGTTAAATCATGCATTCACAATTTTTACAAGCTATCAAATGGAATACGATTAATGTATTTTTGTACAAATTTTTATTACAAACACATCAAGCCTGTTTGTTTTATGTCATAAGCAAAGAACTCTTTGGGATATCCGGAACGATTTTTTCATCCATCTACCTTCTTATCAGTTTAACAAACTTTGGTTTTGACTACTCCCTGTTTTCTTTTTACCAGGAGTACAGCTCTAGTCAGGCCCAATTCAAATCCTTAGTTAAACAGTACGCATTAAGAGTTATGATCACGCTGCTCGTTGTTGCTTGTATTTCCATTGTTGGTCTTTTTGCTTCTGACGTTAAGATAGTCGATTTTTTTCTAAGAAATGTACCCCGCAGCCTTCTACCCTTTTTAGCTTGTATATTTATTACTGAAAGTTTAAAAAAATCTTTAGAAATTTTAGCACAACTTTCTTTCTTGAATAAATCGATCACCATTTTAGAAATCGGTACGATTGTTACCTACTTGACTGTTGTATGGTCATCATATTTTATACGAGGCTCAATTGACCTGCATAGTATCTTTATTCCTATGGCGATTACCTCCTTCTTTGAACTTGTTTTACTTGCTTCGCGCTTGTACCGTTTTTACCTTACCCTTCCTAAGCAAGAAGCGACCGTATCCGCTGAAGTTTTAACTAGCCCGTGTCTCGGCGTAGCTGAAAGCGTAGCCGGAAACCAAGCAATCAACTATCTTAACCAAGTGGCCAAGGCTTTCTTCTCACCTAACTTTCTTATCTTATTTCTTGCATATCACTTA
>JBAZWT010000006.1 GCA_041660205.1 Candidatus Babeliales bacterium | reverse complement strand
CTCTCCTATATCGTCGCTCATCACTTCTAATTTTTGCATCTTCTCTGTAAGAAGGGCTGACTATCTCTGCAGGAGCTTCAACAATCGCTTCTCCAGTGTTTAAAACTCCACCTAAAAAGCCGCGATTCTCTCTCCATTCAGGCATAGTTTTACTAGCTGAAATAAGTTCAAATGCTAATAATATTTTTTTCATTAATCGTTTCCTTTTTTAAGGAATATTATTTTTACTATCTCCAATATCCACCGCGATATCCATGGCCATAATAACCACGATCGCGACCAAACCAACCACGTCGATAAGGACGATTATAATAACCATCATAATAATCATCACCATAATAACCATCGCCAACACTTACGCCAACGCCACCACGATCACCACCGATACCAAAACTTAAAGCTTTCATTTGACGTACGGTGAAAACAGCTATAGCAACAAGAGCTGCTACCAGCAATATTTTGTATAAAGTTTTCATCTTTTTCTCCTTTTTATGAATAATTAAATTTTTATTGATTATTTACTTGTTTTTGTAATTCATCATGTCGTCTTTGCAAGTGTGTAAGCTGAGTTCTTAAATCTTCATTGTCAGAATCTCTTTGTTGATCACGAAGAATTTGTTGTTGACGTTCAATTTCTTGTAGTCTTCGTTCTTGAGATAAATAAGCCCAATCGTTTCCTGCGTACCAGTACGGTGACTGTAACCACCAACCACTATTGTATCCATTCCAACCACCATAACCCCAGTTGCTAAAGCCTAAACCAACGCCTAGACCAACGCCTAGACCAACGCCTCCCCAACCATAACCACGTCCCCAGCCGCCTCGACCATAACCGCCTCGACCACCCCAGCCACCGCGTCCACTGCCATGGTATCCACCATGTCCACCACCGTGACCACCGCCGCCATGACCACCGCCGCCATGACCACCACCACCGTGACCGCCACCACCGCGAGGCAGAGATTCACTAGATGCTGCAAGAGCAAGTAAAAGTAATAATTTTTTATTCATTGATAAAACCTCCATTTTCCTTGTCCGCCATTGCTGTAAGCGACGGCTGGACCTTTTGTAATATTTACTCACTAGAATGGCAAAAACGGGTCATCGAAGTCAATGATTTGGAAGTCGAAAAAATGGTTGCAAAGGAATTTATTGATCAGATGCTCGATACGAGGTTTAACTTTTTTGAAAAAACATGATAAGAGAAAGGTTTTTTCTCAGTTTTACAACGAAAGAAGTGACGAGTTTATGATAAAAGGTCTTTTGCAATCTTGTTTGCTTTGCCTGCACCTTGTAAGAGCACCAGATCGTTGTTTTGTAGTATTTTATCAAGATGTTGTTTGATTGCTTGGCCATCAGCGTCAAACGGATAGTAAAAAATAGAGAGTTTTGGATTTTTCGCTTTAATTTCTGCCACCAGTATTTGGCTTGTGATTCCATTGATTGGCTGCTCGCTTGCAGGAAAAATATCGGTGATAATTAATTCATCGATTGCATGAGTAGCAAACAGATGTACAAAGTCGTCCCAAAGGTGTTTGGTTCTGGTAAAGCGATGAGGCTGAAATACGACAACTAATTTTTCGCGGGCTTTTTTACGAGCGACTTGAAGGGTGTGATGAATCTCTAAAGGATGATGCCCGTAGTCATCGAAAATTAACGCACCATGTCGCTTAGTGATCCCTTTGGACGTGAATCTACGGTCGACTCCCGTAAACGAGCTCAGCGCATTTTTGATCGTTTCAAGAGACAGACCAAGATGCAAAGCAAGAGTGATTACGCCGGTTGCGTTAAGTACGTTGTGAATTCCTGGTAGTGAAATGCTCATGGAGCCAAGAAATTGGTTGTTTTTGTTATCGAATAGATCGAACGTTGATCCATCTTCGAGCAGGGTAACGTTGCGGGCTTGAAAGTTTGCTAGGTTGTTTGTGCCATACGTTACGAAAGGAGTTGAAAGCTGAGGAATTATTTCTTGAATGCCTGCATCGTCAAGGCAAATGACGTTGCATCCATAAAATGGAGTCTGACTTAAAAATTGCAGAAAGGTTTTTTTAATATCGGTAAAGTCTTTGTAGGTTTCAAGGTGTTCAAGGTCGATATTGGTCACGATGGAAAAAGTTTTAGGAAGTTGCAAAAACGACCGATCACTTTCATCAGCTTCAGCTACCAGCAACGATCCATTGCCACTCACTGCATTGGTGCCAATTGAATGGATATGGCCACCAACGATTATAGTTGGATCCAGTTCTGCTTGTAAAAGAAGATGAGACAAAAGGGATGATGTCGTGGTTTTGCCATGAGAGCCTGCTACAGCGATCGAATATTTGGTACGCATGATCTCTGCCAGCATAGTTGCGCGCAAGATAACGGGAATTGATCGCTGCTCTGCAGCTATAATTTCAGGATGAGTTTTTAAGACAGCAGAAGTATGGACTAAAGTATCGATTGACGGGTCGCTGCAGAGTTGATGTTGATGATGAGGAGCGATGACGGCCCCAAGGTCCAAAAGCTCTTTGACTGCCAATTGATCGATAAGGCTATCACATCCTGAGACGCGGTAGCCTTGCTTGATCAATATTTTAGCGATGCCACTCATGCCGATGCCGCCAATGCCCATGAAGTGAATGTGCTCATTTTTTTTGTACATGGTTGTTTTCTTATTATTTAATCTGTTTCTTACCAATTATCTGCATCTTCATGTGGATTATTGTAGCATCTTCAGGCAAAAAGTTTAGAAAAAGTTAAAGCGTTTGTTTGAACTTTAGCAGTTGAGCTTTAAGGATTGATAATTTTTCTTTGCAGTCACACTCTACAGGTACTTGTATGATTGTTTGTGATGCAATAACATTACGAGCTTTTTTCATATTCAAAAGTTCTTTTTTTGCTCCAGCTAAAGTGTATTTTTTTTGATACAAAAGCTCTTTAACCGCCAAAAATGTTTGAAAATCTTTTTCTTGGTAAAACCGTTGTCCGCCTTGGGATCGTTGCGGTTTTATTTCAAGTTCTTTTTCCCAAAATCGTATAACGAATCTTTCAATGTTAAGCGACTTCGCTAGCTCGCCGATGCGGTATTGGCGTTTAGACATTTTCATAAAAATAGCTCCTTTTTAAACCTTTAATTCTCTGGCTTAATCATCTGATCTTTGTTAAGCTTGTCTCCAATAGTTTAGCATTTAATATTCTTTTTTTACATTTTTATAAGGTATTGTCTATGATTTTTGCAGAAATGATGTATCAAGCACTCCTCTGTACCGGTTATTATTTAGTTTTCACCATTCTTTTTAATAAGTTTGTTTTTAAAAACAGAGAGAATATTTTTCCTTCTCCGCTCAATGTAGGAATTATTTTTATAGGTTGGCTGTGTTTCCAATACTTTATGGGCACTCCAACGCCAAAACCAGCTGTCTTGCAGGAAGTTCAGACAGTAGCCTGCGCGTCAGGTCAAAAGTTTATAGCTCCTGAAGAGCTAGCAAAAATTCAAAAACCTTTAAATCTTGAAATCGATTTCGCCACACAAGAGCCTGTTGAACCTGTTTTGACACCAATCAAAACTGATTTAGCTCAGTATGTTTTTTCTTCAAAAGGCGCTGTTTTGCAGTCTATGGATTTCTTGTGGCAGGATGATTCAAAAAATGTTGCAGTGCTGCCAGAGAGTGCTCAATGTTTCTTGATCGGATTACAAGGCTCAACGCCTCTCAATTATAATTTTATCCGTTCTTATGATCTGCAAAGCCCAAAAGCTATCGCCGTTGAGTATCAGGCTCGATCTGATGCTGGTATGATTACAAAAACGTTTGTGATTCACAAAGAAACGTATCAAGTTGATGTAAAGGTTTCGATGGACTATCGACGACCGTCAGATCAAAACATTGAGCAAGTTCGATTATTTTTTCCTATGACTGTGCTGTCAGAAGAACTTAAAGGCGTGGTTAATGCTCCTACAAGCAACGATCAGATTAAAATGCAAGATGTTGCACTGGAAAAATCTGATACATTTCAACAATTTTGGTTCGAACCAAAATTGTTTGGTTTTTCTCAAAAGTTTTTAGCTCAAATATGTTTTGCATCATCACCAGGAGCAACTGTTCGAGCTTACTTTAAAAAACAGGGCGATAAAAATTATCAAGCGATTTTAGAATCACAAGCGTTGCAGCAAAATTCAGAAATTTCATGGTCATTTTACATGGGTCCTAAGACAGTTGAATCAATGAAAGCTGTTGCACCATACCTTACCGGTTTGATTCAATATGGTTTCTTAAATCCTATTTCTAAGCCATTGTTCAATCTTTTAGTTTATTTGAAAGAGCAATGCGGAAACTATGGACTTGCGATAATCCTTCTATCGCTTTTAATAAAGCTTTTAATGTTGCCGTTTACTTTAAAAGGCGAAAAAGGCTTGAAGCAGCAAGCAGAGTTTGAGAAAAAACGGGCTTATCTTCAACAAAAATTTAAACATGACAAAGCAGCTTTAGACCAAGCGAATGCTGAACTCATTCAAAAACATGGCCTTCCTATTTTTTCAAGTTGTTTGCCTATGCTTTTAAATATTCCGGTATTTATAGCTCTTAATAAAGTTTTAACGAGTTCAATTGAGCTGCATGGCGCATCGTTCTTATGGATTCCAGACCTTTCTGCGGCAGATCCGTATTATATTTTATCTATCTTGATAGGTGTTGGCATGGTTTTGACACCTGTAGCAAATCAAGGTCCTCGACAAATGGCTTCTCGTTTTGGCATGGCGCTTTTACTTGGCGCATTTACAGCATATTTGGCTGCTGGACTGGCAATGTTTATCGCTCTGAATACTTTGTTTGGGGTGGCGCAATCTTATGCAATTCGTAAAATAGGCTGGTTGTCACGACGGTTGGCGTAGTCCGCTGTTGTCGCTGACCTTGGGTCGCTGACTTTGGAGAGAGAAGCATGATTGATAAATTACCAACAGTAAAAAAACTGATGAGACATTTGCAGCAGGTTCCATTTCTTGCTTCAAAAAATATGTATCGAGTAACGTCTTATTTTCTGCAGCTCGATGATGAACGAATTGAGCAATTTTGTAGAGCTTTGAAAGAAGCCAAAGCCCGTGTGGTGCTTTGTCAAACCTGCTTTGTATGGCAAGAGCAAAATGAACAATGTTCTTTTTGCTTTGATAAAAGTCGCGATTCGTCAATTATTTGTGTTGTAGAAACTTGGCATGAGCTTTTGGTGATTGAACGCACCGAGGCGTTTCGTGGTTTGTATCACGTGCTTGGCGGTGTCATTTCTCCTCTTGAAGGCGTTGGTCCAAAAGATTTAAAAATAGAAGAGTTGATTGTGCGTGTGACTAGTGGGGTTGTCGAGTTAGTTTTTGCCATGAATCAAACCCCTGAAGGAGAAGCTACGGTAGCTTTTATTGCACGCAAGCTCCATGGAAAAACGGTTAAGGTTTCATGTTTGGCAAAGGGAATTCCGATCGGTTCAAACTTGGAATTCGTAGACAGGCTAACTGTTGGAAAAGCTTTGGCTGATCGTAAATTATTTTAAGTAGAATTAGAAAACAAAAAATAACAAATTTTGAGGTTGGATATGTTTGGTGACATGGTCAAAATTATGGCTGACGGTAGCAAGCAGGATAAATCTAATAAATTCACTGTGCGTCGCACAAAATTACTAGAATTAATTGCTCAAGAGTACCCAGAAAAAGCTGGAACAGTTTTTCTATTTGCTCCATTTGAGGGCGATCATGAGATTTTTTTACAAGATAGTAGTTTTTACTATTTTTCAGGAATCTCTGAGCCGGCTTCGGTTCTTTCTTTTGATGTGCACAATGGAACTTGTCTACATGTGCCAGACTTTGGTGATTTTCGTGCAAAATGGGTTCACAGCGTTGATGAGATTAATGATCGAACGATTGCTAGCTTTGGAATAGACCAGTTAAAAACATTGGGAAATAAAGTTGCTGGTTATAGCGTTGATCCTTATTTTTCGCCTGATGATTATAAAAAAATAATTGAACAGTTGCGTGAAATGGTAGCAAAAAAACATACTATTTTCACATTGTATCCTGCCCATGGTCGATTGAATGCATCGGTAAAAACGATTATTGATCGATTGAGTCTGTTTGTTCCTGGGCTTGCTGGGCACGTTGTTGATATTTCTCCTTTTGTAGCAGTGCTACGTAGAAAAAAAGATATTTCAGAGATTGAAGAGCTTTATCAAGCTATTGAAATTACCAATGCTGCATTTCAGGCGGCAGCTCATGTGATTAAACCTGGGGCTCGTGAAGCTGAAGTTCAGGCGGCTATGGAATATATATTTATCGAAAACGGAGCACGTAAGGCTTATCCAGCAATCGTTGCTAGTGGTAAACAAGCGACAATTTTGCATTACAATACGAACATGGCAACTCTTGCAAAAGGTGAGTTGGTTTTGATTGATGCTGGCGCGATGCACAACCATTATTGTGCAGACATTACCCGCGTTTTTCCTGTTTCTGGAAAGTTCGACAAACAGCAACGCATGCTTTATGAAATCGTACTGGAAACTCAACAACATGTGGCTGAACAAGTTCGTCCTGGCATGTGGATATCAAATCCACTGCAGCAAGAAGCTTCGTTGCAACACATTGCAATAAACTTTTTAAAGAAAAGTGGCTACGACCAATATTTTATTCATGGCATTGGACATTATTTGGGACTTGATGTGCATGACGTTGGTTCTCGGTCAACGCCACTTCAAGAAGGTGATGTTATTACTATTGAGCCGGGCATCTATATTCCGGATAAGTCGACTGGTATTCGCATTGAAGATAATTATTGGGTTGTAAAAGATAGCGAGCCGGTCTGTTTAAGTGAAGATATTGCAAAATCTGTAACAGAAATAGAAGAGATGGTCAGACAAAGTTTTGGACGTTAAGGAAATTTATTGCTTAAGAACTTGTTTTCAAGTTGACCTTGAATTAGTTTTACGATACCCTATACATTATCGTTTTACGTTTTCTTAAGATATAAAATTACGCAAAAAAAGTTTTTTTTAAATTTAATCATCAAGTAAGGTTTTACTATGGATATGAACAAAGCATTTTTTCTCAGAAAAGAAGATGCGAACCCTCAATGGCGTTTAATTGACGCAAAGGGAAAAGTATTAGGCCGCTTAGCTACTCAAGTTGCAGACATTTTGCGCGGTAAAGACCAACCAGAATTTACTTCACACACAGATAGCGGTGACTATGTAGTTATCATTAACGCATCTCACATAGTGCTTACTGGTAACAAGCTTGACGGTAAAGAATATGTTACCTATAGCGGTTACCAAGGTGGTAAAAAAGTCAAAACTGCTCGTGAAATGATGAAAAAAACACCTGAAAAAGTATTTGAATTAGCTGTAAAAAGAATGCTTCCAAATACAAACAAAAGCTCATTGAGCCGTTCAATTTTGAAAAAGTTAAAAGTGTATGCAGGTAATGAGCATCCACACATAGCTCAAATTACAAAATAAAAATTCAACCTCAACGGTTTGTTGAAGTTAAAAGAAAAAGCCCCTTGAAAAAGGGGCTTTTTTTAATGATTATTTTTTTGATTTGTTTTTGCTTACTTTAAAAGATAAGGGTATAAAGATCGCGAATCGTAAAGATGACGAGAAGTCCGATTGCAAGAACCCATGAGCTTACCCCAATGTAGTGTCGAACTCTTTCTGAAAGTTCTTTGCGAGTTATTGCTTCAATGGTAAAAATAACAAATTGTCCACCATCAAAGATTGGCAACGGTAGTAAGTTCATAAATCCAAGATTGATGCTGATGATCGCTAAAAGGAACAGTAGGGAAGAAAATCCTTTTTGAGCGCTTTTGCTGCTTACGGCAACTGCCATTAAAGGACCGACGAGCCCTTTGGTATTGCGAGCGTAAACCATATCTTTGAGACCTTTAACGATTGCAGATAGATAAAATCCGGTCGCAACATAGGCTTGAATTATTGAGTTTTTTAGAGATAAAGCTGGTTTGGGCTGAAATACAATATCAAGCTGCTTTGATATTGAAGGAGAAGTTTTTGCTCCTTTAAGATGAAGCGTCATATCCATAGTTTGGCCTGAACGGTCAATTTCAACGGGAATATCAATAGCATTGATGGCTAGTTGATCAGCTACGATTTTACGAGCGACAGCTACATCATTGTGAATATCTTGGTGGTTGACTGAAACGATTCGATCGTTTTTTTGCAAAAGATCAGCGTTTATAGATTCTGCAGGGATTGTAGAGATGATAGATGTGTTGACTTCATAAGGAGCAGCGCCAGAATCTGGCATTCCTGTGAAAAAAAGACCTACAAATAAGACATAGGTCAATATAAAGTTAAAAAGGATGCCACCAAGCATCATGAGAACTTTTTGGTAGTACGGAATTTGATTAAACCCTAAAGAGCCGTTGATGCCCTTTTCAGACGCTACTTCAACATAACCACCAATAGGCCCAGCTGAAATGCAAAAATTTGTATCACCAATTTTTTTTGAATATAGAACTTTACCGATTCCAATAGAAAAGGTTGGGGTGTAAACGTTGAATAGCTTACAGAAAATATAATGACCAAATTCATGAAATACTATGATAAACGAGATTCCAATAAGGCTTAAAAAAATTGATGAAATTTGGGACAAAACAGCTGCTATCATAAGGACCCTATGGTAAAAATAGTGTTATGAAAAATACGAAATCAGTGAAAAATGAATGGTACCAAACTAGCATGTTGCTATCAACAAGTCTACGTCAAAATATCGGGATATGGTTGCTCTGAATAGGATTTTTTAATTTTCTTGAAAAAAGTTGCAAAGAGTTTATAATTGAAATATGCAAAAAGTTTATCTGTAACGTCATATTAATGATACACGCAGTCCACTTTGAGCTATACGTAATCTAACAGTCACTATAACTTTACTTTGTTATAATAAGGTTTTTATATGCCTACAATTAATCAGCTTGTTCGTTTAGGCCGCAAAAAAATTGTCAATAAGACAAAAAGCGGTGCTTTAAAACGATGTCCTCAGGTTCGCGGTGTTTGTACACGAGTATTCACAACGACGCCAAAAAAACCAAACTCAGCGCTTCGAAAAGTTGCTCGGGTTAAACTTTCAAACGGAACAGAAGTCACAGCGTACATTCCTGGTGAAGGCCACAATCTTCAAGAGCACTCAATGGTTCTTATAAGAGGTGGTCGCGTTAAGGATTTACCGGGTGTGAAATATCACATTGTTCGCGGAGCTCTGGATACAGCTGGAGTTGCAGGTAGAAAGCAGTCTCGATCTAAGTATGGTGCAAAAAGACCTAAAGCGTCGTAAACAAAGGAATTGACCTATGCCAAGAAAGAAAAAAAATATTATACGACGTGATGTTGGGGTTGATCCTATCTATCAGTCAGAGCTGTTGCAACGATTTATAAACATTGTTATGTGGCGTGGTAAAAAAAACGTTGCTCGTAAAATTGTATATGATGCGCTTGATGTTTTAGAGCAAAAGTTCGGAAACAAAGAAAAAGCGCTTTCTGCTTTTCACAAAGCTTTTAACAACATTGTTCCTCTTATTGAAGTTCGCTCTCGACGAGTTGGTGGCAGTGTTTACCAAATTCCAAGAGAAGTTGGAGAAGCGCGTGGCCGTTCTTTGACGTTACGTTGGCTTATTGAAGCTGCTGCGGAGCGTTCAGACAAATCTATGGGCTTGCGCATCGGTAGTGAGCTTTTAGACGCGTATGAAGAACGTGGCGGAGCTTTTAAAAAGAAACTTGATGTACACAAGATGGCAGAAGCAAATCGTGCCTTTTCACATTACGCTTGGTAGGGTTATATGAGCTATACATTAGATAAGTATCGAAACATAGGGATCGCAGCTCACATTGATGCTGGGAAAACAACTGTTACAGAACGTATTCTTTTTTATACTGGTATTTCACATAAAATCGGTGAAGTTCATGAAGGCGCTGCTATCATGGATTGGATGGAGCAAGAACAAGAACGTGGGATTACAATTCAATCTGCGGCAACAACATGTTTTTGGAAAAGCTGCCAAATCAATATTATTGATACTCCGGGTCACGTAGATTTTACTATTGAAGTAGGACGATCTCTGCGTGTTCTTGATGGAGTTGTGAGTGTGTTTTGTGGTGTTGCGGGTGTTCAGCCTCAATCAGAGACTGTGTGGAACCAAGCGAATCGTTATGACGTTCCAGCAATTATCTTTATTAATAAATTAGATCGAATTGGCGCTGATTATTTTGCGGCTATTCAAGACATTAATACTAAATTGGCGGTTGGCCGTGCAGTTGCTATGCAAATTCCTTTAGGCGAGTCAGATGGCTTTAACGGCCTGATTGATGTACTTTCTGGAAAAATGATTCGTTTTTATAACGATGAGCGTGATATGCAAAAAGATGTTACGTTTGAAGATGCTCCTGCTGAGTATGCCGATCAAATTAAATCAATGTATGCAGCTATTGTTGAAAAAGCTTCTGAAGCTGATGAAGTATTGGGCGAAAAGTTTTTGAACGAAGAGCCAATTTCTCTTGAAGAGCTAAGACAGGGTATTAGAAATGGCGTTGTAAAGCGTCAACTGTTTCCTGCTTTTTGTGGATCAGCGTTTAAAAACAAAGGTGTTCATTTACTGCTTGATGCAGTTGTTGATTTTTTACCTTCGCCGTTAGAAGTTCCTGCAATTAAGGGAATTGATGTTAAAACAGGTCTAGAGGTAGAAAGACGATCTTCTGATAAAGAACCTTTTTCTGCTCTTGCTTTTAAAATCATGACAGATCCTTTTGTGGGAGTTTTAACTTTTACACGTATTTATTCGGGTGTTTTAAAATCCGGTTCGTATGTGTACAATGCGTCTAAAGAAACAAAAGAACGCGTAAGTAGACTTTTAAGAATGCACGCAAACAAACGCGAAGAAATTAAAGAAGCTTCTGCTGGAGATATTGTTGCTGTTGTTGGTATTAAAGATATTAACACTGGTGATACTTTGTGTGACGAAGCGCATCCAGTTTTACTTGAATCAATTGATATTCCAGTACCAGTTATTTCAACATCTGTTGAGCCAAAAACAAAAGCAGATTATGAAAAAATGGTTCTTGCGTTGAAAAAAATGAATCAAGAAGATCCTTCGTTTAATTTCACATATAACCACGAAACCGGTCAAACGGAAATTGCTGGTATGGGTGAATTGCACTTAGAGATCGTAGTTGATCGTTTGAAACGTGAGCATAAAGTTGAAGTTGAGCAAGGTAAGCTTCGGGTTGCTTATAAAGAAACAATTCAAAAATCGGTTGATGCTGAAGGAAAATTCATCAAGCAATCCGGTGGTAAAGGTCAGTATGGACACGTGTGGTTGAAATTAGAACCATTAGATCGTGGCGCTGGTTATGAATTTAAAAATGGAACTACTGGTGGATCTATTCCTAGAGAATATATTCCAGCGGTTGAAAAAGGTATGGCTGAAGCTATTACATCTGGAATTTTAACAGGAAGTCCTGTTGTTGATCTTCGTGTGACTGTTTATGATGGATCATATCATGATGTTGACTCATCTGAGATCGCATTTAAAATGGCTGCAAAAATAGGTTTTCGTGAAGGTATGGCTCAGGCTTTACCGGTTCTTTTAGAACCAATCATGAAAGTGGAAGTAGACACTCCTGATGAGTACATGGGTGACGTTATGGGTGACCTTAACGCACGTCGTGGAAGAATCTCGGGGACGGAAACCAAAGGTTCTATACAGATTGTTAAAGCAGAAGTTCCTCTTGGAAAAATGTTTGGATATTCGACTGAGTTACGATCTATGTCCAAGGGTCGTGCAAGTTATACGATGGCATTTGAATGCTATCGCGAAGTTTCAAAAAGCGTCCAAGATGAAATTGTAGCTGCTGCAAAGAAATAAATAGGTTTAATTAATAAAAGTGTGTTTCAGGAGAAATTATGGCAAAAGATACATTTGTTCGTAGTAAACCGCACGTAAACGTTGGTACTATCGGTCACGTTGATCATGGTAAAACAACTTTGACTGCGGCGATTACTACAGTACTAGCAAAAAAAGGTTGGGCAAAAGCAAGAGCTTTTGGTGAGATTGATAATGCGCCAGAAGAAAAAGCGCGTGGTATTACGATTGCGACTTCACACGTTGAGTATGAAACAGCTAATCGTCATTACGCACACGTTGACTGTCCTGGGCACGCTGACTATGTAAAAAACATGATCACAGGTGCTGCTCAAATGGATGGAGCTATTTTGGTTGTTTCTGCGGCAGATGGACCTATGCCTCAAACTCGTGAACACATTCTTCTTGCTAAGAACGTTAACGTTCCTTCACTCGTTGTTTTCTTGAATAAAGTTGACATGGTTGATGATCTAGAGATGGTTGACATGGTAGAAGAAGAAATCAGAGATTTGTTGAAAAAATATGATTTCCCTGGTGATGAAACTCCTATTATTCGAGGCTCGGCTCTTAAAGCGCTTCAAGGCGATACAGGCGAACTTGGATCTCAAGCGATTGAGAAATTAATGGAAGCTGTTGATAATTATATTCCACTTCCAAAACGTGATATTGACAAACCTTTCTTAATGCCTGTTGAAGGTGTTTTTTCTATCGCTGGTCGTGGTACTGTTGCGACAGGAAGAATTGAAAAAGGTAAAGTCAAAATTGGTGAAGCTGTTCAATTAGTTGGTCTAAACGACAAAGCTATTGATACAACTGTCACTGGTATTGAAATGTTTAAAAAAGAACTTGCTGAAGGTCAAGCTGGTGATAATGCTGGTCTCCTTCTTCGTGGTGTTAAAAAAGAAGATATTGTTCGTGGAATGGTTATTGCTAAACCAGGTTCTATTACTCCACATAAAAAATTCAGAGGTCAAGTTTATATCTTGAGCAAAGAAGAAGGTGGACGACACAGTTCATTCTTTAGTAACTACCGCCCTCAGTTTTATTTTAGAACAACTGACGTAACTGGTGTTGTTACATTGCCTGCTGGGCGTGAAATGGTAATGCCTGGTGACAACGTTGTTTTAGATATTGAACTTATTTCTCCAATTGCGATGGAAAAAGATTTACGATTCGCGATCAGAGAAGGTGGAAGAACTGTTGGATCTGGAATCGTTACAGAAATTATTTCGTAATTGTGATTGGAAGATAGATGAAAAAACAGAAAATTAGATTAACATTAAAATCTTACGATCATCAATTACTTGATAAAGCAGTAAAAGAAATTGCTATGACGGCTAAAAAAACAGGAACCGACCTTGTCGGTCCTGTTCCTTTGCCAAATAAAAAGCGATGTTTTACTGTGTTGCGTTCTCCGCATATCGATAAAAAATCTCGTGAGCAATTCGAAATTATTACACACAAGCGGATTTTAGAAATGATTTCACCGTCAGACCAGACTATGGCTGCATTGATGAAGCTGAATATTTCTGCTGGTGTTGATGTTGAAATTAAGTAAAACAAAGGGTTATTATGGTTAATGGTTTTTGGGGCCGCAAGGTAGGAATGACTCAGGTCTTTTCTGAAGACAATAAAGTCGTCCCAGTAACCGCTGTTGATGCTTCTTGGTGGGTTGTTTCTCAAATTAAAACCCATGCCAAAGATGGATATAATGCAATTCAGGTTGCATATATTCGTGAAAAGCATCAAAGTGCACAGTTTCATGAAGATTGGCTCAAACAAAAATCAAAGTATTTTCGTTGGGTGAAAGAAATTTTAGTTGATCTAGTATCGGATGATATCTTAGTGGGTCAGTCATTTGATTTTTCAAACATTGTGAAAGCAAAAGATATTGTTAACGTTATGGGAACAACAAAGGGTTGTGGCTTTGCAGGTGTAATGCGTCGACATAAATTTACAGGCGGCGTGGCAAGTCATGGTTCAATGTTGGGAAGACGACCGGGAAGTATCAGCTTCATGCGTTCACAAGGGAAAGTTATCAAAGGTAAAAAGATGGCTGGTCATATGGGTGTAACGCGTAAAACAGTAAGAGGCCTTGAAGTTGTACAAGTTGTACCTCAAGATAATCTTATTCTGATTAAGGGTGCTATGGCTGGAAAGCCTGGTGACTTAGTATACGTTCGTAAGAATGGGTAAAAGATGAATAAGCAAATTGATAAAAAAATGAATTCAAATGATGCAAACCAGGTAGCAAGTTCTCTTACTAAAATCTCTGTTCAGGATCTAGGTCTTGTTGTTGAGCATAATGCAGAAGTGAGCTATGCGGTATGGGTTCGAGCGTTAATGCAAAATTGGCGCCAAGGAACTGTTGGCTGCAAATCACGTGGTGAAATTTCGTTTTCAAATAAAAAACCTTGGAAACAAAAAGGAACTGGACGTGCTCGTGCTGGTAGCGCACGATCTCCATTATGGAGAAGTGGTGGCGTTATCTTTGGTCCGCAACCCCGCGTTAGAAGTTTGAAAATTAACAAAAAGAACAAAAGCCAAGTACTTTCAGCGTGTATGGCGTCGTATGCAAACCGAGGCAATTTATTTGCTTTTGATTGGACATTGCCTGGAGAAAAACCTTCAACGGCATTAGCTCATAAAGCATTTTCAAATGCTGGTTTGATGGACAAAAAAGTAACGCTGTTTTTACCTCGAGAAGATTTTACACATTGGGCATCAATGAACAATTTGAACTATGTTCAAGTATTAAGTTTTGATGATGTTAATGCGTATGAACTTTCTTTAGGAAATTGCATCGTTGTGTTGCAAAAAGACATTGGCATGTTTAAAGATATGGTGGCAAAATGGAATTAAGCATCTTTAATATTATTGTTGGACCGGTAGTCTCTAACAAAGCATACCGATTACATCAAACATTGAAAAAAATCACATTAGAAGTGCATCCAGAAGCTAACAAATCATTGATCGCACAAGCTATGCATAAACTTTTTAACGTTGAAGTTGAATCTGTGAATGTTATAGTTCGTAAAGGAAAGCGTAAGCTTTCTAAAACGAAAAATGTAAGCTTTGATAATTTGCGAAAAGTTGCAGTCATAACTCTTAAAAAAGGTCATGAATTGAATCTTTTTGGTGATGCAGCTATGTCAGTTGGGCATGAAAATGCAGAGAAGTTGCAAGGTTCTGCTTCTCGCTTAAATGAAAACAGTTAAGGATTTTGTATGGCAATTGTTGCGAGAAAACCAAGAAACGCTTCTTTACGATTTCAAACATTCATTGATACGTCTCATCTTTCAAAAGAAAAGCCTTTAAAAAGTCTTACTATTGGATTACGTAAAAAGGGTGGAAGAAATGCTTATGGTCGAATTACGGTTCGTCATAGAGGTGGTGGTGCAGATAAGAAGTATAGAATAGTTGATTTTCAACGATCTGTACGCGATGTAGAAGGAATTATTCAATCACTTGAGTATGATCCAAATCGTAACGTGCATCTTGGATTAGTTTTTTATAAAAATGGAGATAAACGTTATATCTTGCTACCAGAAACTTTGAAAGAAGGCAGTTCTGTTATTGCAGGAGCAAACGTTGAGCCGAAGGTTGGTAATTGCTTACCTATTCGTCGTATTCCTGCTGGATTTTTTATCCACAATATTGAAATGAGACCAAATTCTGGCGGAAAACTTGCGCGTAGCGCAGGAACATCAGCTCAGATTATTGCAAAAGATGAAAATTTTGCGACGTTAAAAATGCCTTCAAACGAAGTTCGCATGTTGAACTTAGATTGTTGGGCTACAGTTGGAGTTCTCGGAAACGCTGATTACAAGAATATTTCTTGGGGTAAAGCTGGACGAACTCGTCAACTTGGATGGAGACCTTCAGTTCGTGGTATGGCTATGAACCCTGTTGATCACCCACATGGTGGTGGTGAAGGAAGATCGAAATCTGGTTCTCATCCAGTTACTCCTTGGGGTAAAGGATGTAAAGGAACAAGAACTCGTCGTAAAAAAGATGTGTTAATTATTAGAAGACGTAAATAAGGTCTTCAAAAATACGTGGAAGTGAGCTATGGCTAGATCGGCAAAAAAAGGTCCTTTTGTGGACCCTTCAGTTATGAAAAAAGTCGAAAAAGTAAAAGAAAGTTCTAAGCGTGAAGTTATTAAAACTTGGTCGCGAAGAAGCACAATTTTACCAGAATTTGTTGGGCTGACATTTGCAGTACACAATGGCAAAAAATTTGTTGAAGTATTGGTAAGCGAAAACATGGTTGGGCATCATTTAGGTGAGTTTGCTCCAACTAGAACATTTAAAATGCATAGTGGACAACGTCAAACAAGTACGGTTTCAAAATCGTAATGGATGTTTTTCTTGAGTTGCTGCTGCATTTTGTTAAAATAATAGTATGATTAATAAATGGGTAAGACATGGATTTTAAAGCGTCGGCAAAATTTATCAAACGATCACCGTATAAATTGCGACCAATTGTAGATGTTATACGTGGAAAAAATGCTCAATATGCATTGGGCTGGTTAAAAGTATACGGACTTAAAAAATCGTTACCTGTAACAAAACTTCTTGAATCTGCTATTGCAAATGCGCGCAATCGGCAAGAAGATATCGCTCCTAAAGACTTAAGAATTGAAGAAGTTCGTGTCGATCAGGGGCCAGCTTATAAATATTTTAAACCGTCTGCAATGGGACGTTCTATGGTTTTGAGAAAAAGACTAAGCCATATCACGATTGTATTGAAGCGTATAGACGTTGAAAAACAATAAATAGATTGATTGAGAGGAAAACTTTATGGGTCAAAAGGTTAATCCGATAGGATTTCGTGTCGGAGTTTATAGAGACTGGGATGCTCAGTGGTTTCCAAGAAGTTCCGTAAAAGGATCTTACGCTAAAGAACTCCGTGATGATTTAATAATTAGAAAATATTTAGAAAAAAGTCTCAGTAAGGCTGAAGTAGCAAGAATTGAAATAAAAAAAACTGGCGGGGTCGTCAAAGTTATTGTTCATTCTGCTCGTCCCGGAATTGTTATCGGGAAAAAAGGTCAAGAAGTTGATGTTTTAAGAAAAAATTTAGCAAGCATGCTTCAAGTGAGTGGTGTTGATATTTCTGTTGAAGAAGTAAGAACTCCAGAGCTTGACGCTGTTTTAGTAGCAAAAAGTATAGCAAGTCAACTTGAACAACGTGCAAACTTTAAAAAGCTTATGAAAAAAGCTACGACATCTGCTATGAGAGCTGGTGCTCGAGGGATTAAAATTTGCTGTAAAGGTCGTTTGAACGGAGCTGAAATTGCTCGCGCTGAATGGTCAAGAGTTGGATCTGTACCTCTTCATACGCTTCGTGCTGATATTAGTTATGGATATGCTCGATCATATACCGTAATGGGAGTTATTGGGGTCAAAGTTTGGATCTGTGTTGGCGAATACCAAACAAAATAAAACAGAAAGAATAAGCCATGTTGATGCCAAAAAAAGTAAAATTTAGAAAATCACACCGTGGAAGAATGACCGGTATTTCTAAGGGAGCTCGTACAGTTGCGTTCGGAGAATTTGGTCTTGAAGCTGTTGAGCCAGTTTGGTTAACAGCCCAGCAAATTGAATCTGTGCGTGTTACCGTTGCTCGTAGAATAAAAAAGGTTGGAAAATTCTTTTTAAGAGTGTTTCCTGACAAACCTGTTAGTAAAAAACCAATTGAAACTCGTATGGGTAAAGGTAAAGGAAATCCAGAATTTTGGGTTGCTGTAGTAAAGCGTGGACGAGTTATTTGTGAACTTGGCGATGTAGATGAAGCAACAGCAAAAGAAATTTTTAGAATGGCTTCTTATAAACTTCCAATGAAAACAAAGTTTGTAAGAAAGGAAGTTTAATCATGCAAAAGAATATAAAAAACGAATTAAAACAAATGGCTGTAGAGCCATTAAAGATTCGAGCAGAAGAAATACGCAAAGAGATGTTTTTATTGAGAATGAAAAAGTTTTCAACTCCTGAAAAAAACACAGCTCTTGCAAGAAGTTTACGTAGAAGCTTAGCTTGTGCGTTAACATTCTTAAGACAAAAGGAATTACATGGCGACCAGTAATAAAAAGTTTTTGAGCGGAGTTGTAATCTCTGACAAAATGAATAAAACAATAGTTGTTTCTTATGAGCGAGCATTCAAACATGAGAAGTTTCAAAAAATTGTTAGAACTGTCAAAAATTACAAAGTACATGATCCAGAAGAAGTAGCAAAAATTGGAGATCGTGTAGAGTTTTTTGAAGGTGCTCCTAAGTCGAAAACAAAATATATGTATCTACACCGAGTTATTAGTTAAGGTAAACGCATGATACAAAAAGAATCCTTTTTAAAGGTTGCTGATAATTCTGGTGCTAAACTATTGAAATGTTTTCACTTGGTTGGAGGCACTCGCAAAAGATACGCATTTATTGGTGATATCGTGAAATGTTCTGTTAAGGTAGCAATACCACAAGGCATGGTCAAAAAAGGTGATATCGTCGATGTTATGATCGTTCGAACAAGAAAAGAACTTCGTCGTGCGGATGGAACTTACATACGTTTTAGTGAAAACGCTGGGGTTATCTTAAAAGACGGTAAAATGTTAGGAACTCGAATTTTCGGTCCTGTTGCTCGTGAAATTCGTGCAACTGGTCAAGCGAAAATTGTTTCTTCGGCTCCAGAAGTTTTGTAGGGAAAACAGATGAAAAATCAATTGAAAAAAAACGACAAAGTTCAGGTAGTTACTGGAAAAGATAAAGGAAAAGTAGGCGAAATTCTAGAACTTTGCAAAAAGTTTGGTAGAATTAAAGTTGAAGGCGTAAATATTGTTACCAAGCACGTAAAAGCTCGTCGTCAAGGCGATGTTGCTGGAATACAAAAACGCGAAGCCTTTATCAATGCATCTAACGTTATGCCCGTTGATGCAATGACAGGAAAACCGGTACGAGTTAATAAGATTAAACGGATTTCATAAAATATCCGCAAGGCCAGCAAAGGGAATTTAAAAGTGAATAGTCTCAAAAAAGCTCGATTAGAAGTCTTATACAATGAAAAGCTTGCTCTTGATTTACATAAAGAGTTAGGTTTGGGGAATGTAATGCAGACTCCTAAGATTTCAAAATCGTTTTGAACATTGGTGTTAAAGAAGCGGTTGCTGACAGTAAGATTTTGCAAAGTGTTCAAAAAATTTTGACGATGATTGCTGGTCAAGCTGCGGTCAAAACAATTGCGAAAAAATCTATTGCAGGTTTTAAAATTCGAGAAGGTATGCCTCTTGGAGTTATGGTAACTTTAAGAAGACAACGTATGTACGAATTTTTAGATAGATTGATTAATTTGTCGCTACCTATGGTGCGAGATTTTAGGGGCGTTTCTGCAAAATTTGATAATTCTGGAAATTATAACCTTGGTATTAAAGAATGGGTTATTTTTCCTGAAGTTGATTATGAAACATCAAGCAAAGTATTTGGTTTAAATATTTCAATTGAAACGACCACAAAAGATCCAAAACATGCATATGCATTATTGAAAAGTTTTGGTATGCCTTTTGTTCAAGAAAGTAAATAGGTAATATATGTCAAAAACGTCTGTCGTAGAACGCGATAAAAAACGAGACCGTCTCGTTGCAAAGTTCAAAGAAAAAAGAAGTGCGTTGAAAAAAATTGTGAGCAATACAAAGGTTTCTCTTGAAGAACGTTTGGCTGCTCAAGCAACGCTTACAGATCTTCCAAGAAATTCAAGTCCTGCTCGTTTGAAAAAACGTTGTTCACAAACAGGACGTCCTCGTGGATATATTGGATTTTTTGGTGTTTCTAGGATTGTTTTCAGAGAACTTGCTTCAAATGGGCTTTTGCCTGGTGTGAAAAAAGCAAGCTGGTAAATTTGGTTACGATAAGGGATTAATGTGTCAAAAGATGTAATTGCAGATTTTTTAACGATAGTTCGAAATGGCATTGTAAGGTCAAAGCATTCTGTTGAGACTAGCTATTCAAGACTTCGTTATGAAATTGCTCAAATCTTAAAAGAAGAAGGTTTTGTTTTAGATGTTTTAGTAGAAGAACAGCTAGAGCAAAAAAATATCAAAATTGTATTGAAGTATGTTGATGGCGAATCGGTGATTCATGAAATCACTCGTATCAGTAAGCCAAGTCGTCGTGTTTACACTGGCGTTGACAATGTCAAACCTGTTATTAGTGGTTTAGGCGTAAGCATTTTAACTACTAGCAAGGGTGTTATGACTGGTCAGGTTGCTAAGAAGCATCGTGTTGGCGGCGAATTAATTTGTACAATTTGGTAATAAAGGAAACTGTGTATGTCTAAAATTGGTAGAAAACCTATCAGCACTAAAGATGTTGCTGTAACAATAGATGGCCAAACTGTTTCTTACAAGGGAGCAAAAAAATCAGGGACATACTTGTTACCAGATTGTTTACGTGCGAAACTTGAAAATGATTTTCTTAAAATAGAGCTTACAAACCCTCTAGATAAAAAAAATAATAACTTTTGGGGACTTCATAGAGCTTTGCTTTCAAATGAATTAATGGGCTCAATAGATGAATTCGCTGAAAACGTTGTTATTGTTGGTTTAGGATATAAGGGCGAGCTAAAAGGAAATACTATTGTGTTTTCTTTGGGCTATAGCCATAAAATTGACTTTGAGTTGCCTGCAGACGTTGCAGTTGTAATTGACAAAACAGGTCAAAAAATAAATATTCGATCAACAAGTAAATTTTTGGTTGGAGACGTTGCTCAACGTATTTGTGCTTTAAGAAGACCTGAACCGTACAAAGGGACGGGTGTTCGTTTGCAAGATGAGATCATTCATAGAAAAACAGGAAAAAATTAACAAAGATTAATTAAAGATTGCAAAGGACATTTAGGTGAATATTAAGAAAATACAGCAAAAACGTCAACGCAGAGCAATGCGTGTGCGAAATGCTTTACGAGCAAAATCAGTACATCCAAGAGTATCTGTTTTCAGAAGTCATAATCATATTTATGCACAATTGATTGATGACAGCATGCAAAAAACAATCGTAGCTTCATCATCAGCTGTTTTAGCATTAAAAACTAAAACAGAAAAACTTGATAAAACGGCTATAGCAAAATCTGTGGGACTAGACCTTGCTCGCAAAGCATTAGAAGCAAACGTTAATGTTGCTTGCTTTGATCGAGGAAGCTATTTGTATCACGGTCGCGTCAAATCTTTGGCTGAAGGCCTTAGAGAAGGCGGATTGAAAATATAACATTTAAACGTTGGTATTAAATTATGATAAAAAAACAGATCCAGGAAGAAAAAGGCTCTTTTGAAAAAGCAGTGAGCGTGCGACGTGTTACCAAAGTTACTAAAGGTGGTAAACGTTTTGCGTTTTCAGCTTTTGTTGTATCGGGTGACCAACAAGGCAACGTGGGCATAGCAATTGGCAAAGGCAAAGATGTCTCTGCAGCTATTGCAAAAGCAACTGTAAGAGCAAATAAACAACGGATTACAATTCCGATGCGTAACACAACTGTTCCGTACAATGTTGAAGGTTATCACGGAGCATGTAAAGTAGTGATTCGAGCTGCCTCTAAAGGTACAGGAATTATTGCTGGTGGAGCGGTTCGTGCGGTAATGGAAGCTCTTGGTATTAAAGATATTTTGACTAAATCAATTGGTTCATCAAATAATATCAATGTGGTTAAAGCAACTTTGAATGCTTTATCAAAGCTTCGATCTGTAAAACATATTGCTAAATTAAGAGGCAAAACAGTACAGGAAATAACAGGAAAAAACAATGTTGCAGCTGAATAACTTAGTAAAATTAACAGAAAAAAGAAAACGTGTTGGACGCGGTGGTTGTCGCGGTGGAACTTCAGGAAAAGGTCATAAGGGCCAAAAAGCTCGCTCAGGCGGAAGTGTTTCTGCGCGCTTTGAAGGTGGACAAATGCCTTTGTCTCGTCGTTTACCAAAACGCGGATTTAGCAACCACATGTTTAAGCAAGAATTTGATTTGGTAACTCTTGAACAATTAAATCGTCTTTTTGAAGATGGACAAACAGTAACCAAACAAATGTTGCTTGAAGCAGGATGTGTCAAAAAAGGAATGTTAGTTAAAGTACTGGCGACTGGTGTTTTAGAAAAAAATATAACACTTGTTGTTGACGCATGTAGTCAAACCGCAAAAGAAGCTGTAGAGCGTGTAGGCGGTGCAGTTAAACTCGTTTAGGAGTAGTAAGAACGTGGTTTTATTAAAAAGTTTTCGAAATATTTTTCTAATTTCTGAGCTTCGTAAAAAGATAGCTTTTACGTTAGGTGTTTTAGTCGTTGCTCGTTTAGGAACATATATACCAGTAATTGGTGTTGACGTTCCAAAACTTTACGAATATATGCAGCAAAAATCAGGGATTGGTGGATTATTAAGTTATTTTGATATTTTTTCTGGTGGTGCATTAGCTCAATGTACAGTGTTTGCTTTGGGCATCGGGCCCTACATCACTGCTTCAATTATGATGCAAATATTGGGAATGACTCTTCCATCTTTAGAGCAATTGCTTAAAGATGGTGAATATGGTCGTAAAATTCTTAATCAATACACAAGATATTTGGCTTTAGGCTTAGCAGTTATGCAAAGCGCTGGGATGGCAACACTTCTTGAACATCAAGGATTGGTGCTTATACCTGGATGGTCGTTTCGAATTCTTTTTGTAATGACTTTGACCGCTGGAGCTATGATTGTTATGTGGTTTGGCGATCAAATATCACTTCATGGAATCGGAAATGGTAGCTCAGTGATTATTTTTGCTGGTATCGTTTCTACTTATCCAACTATGATTTTGAAATTAGTTCACCTGGTACAAGAAGGTAGTTTAAGTATTATACTGGCCCTCATGGTGCTTGTTGCATTTTTATTTATTACTGCAGCAATTATCTTTTTAGAAAAAGGTGAGCGAAAAATTCCTGTACAATATGCACGTAGAATTGTAGGAAATCGAGTATATAGCGGCCAAAGCAGCTACATACCATTTAAAATCAATAGCGCTAATATTATGCCTGTTATTTTTGCAGGAACTATTTTGAGAT
Source organism: Candidatus Babeliales bacterium (assembly GCA_041660205.1). NCBI lineage: Bacteria > Candidatus Babeliae > Candidatus Babeliales > Candidatus Babeliales bacterium. The sequence goes on along the minus strand of JBAZWT010000006.1, from coordinate 47,513 downwards.
TTCCACTCGTAATTGGAAGTGCGTTATCCACGAAGTTTCCGATGGTTAATACAGTAATTCAAGCGTTTTATAGCGGACCGTTGTATCATGTTTCAGAATTTTTGTTAATCATTATGTTTTCATTTTTGTATACAGCGATTTTGGTTAATCCAACAGAGCTTGCTGAAAACATTAGAAAAAATGGTGGATTTGTTCCTGGGATGCGTCCTGGAAAACAAACGGCTCAATATTTTGAATATTTGTTGAATAGAATTGGACTTGTAGGTGCTATTTATCTTGGTACTCTGGCAATATTCCCAGCAATTTTACAAAAAGTTTTTGGAATTCCTTTTGAAATGGGTGGAACTTCAATGCTGATTGTTGTTGGTGTTGCTCTTGAGCTATCAAGTCAGGTTGAATCATATTTGATTGAACGTCGCTACGAAGGATTTTTGTCCAATGGAGGCAGAATGAAACGTGGGGGTGCTCGTTGATAAAAAACAAAATATTTTTGTTTTTTGGGCCACCTGGTTCTGGTAAAGGATCGCTTTCATCAATGTGCGTAGAGCATTTTGGATGGAAGCATATATCAACTGGTGATTTGTGCCGAGAACACATAAAACTTGGCACTGCAATTGGAAAGCAAATTAAAGCAGCGTCTGAACAAGGTAAATTTGTTTCAGATGAAATTGTTGCAGGTATGGTAGCAGATTGGATAATTGATCAAAAAGAAGTGTCGCAAGACTTTATCCTAGATGGTTATCCAAGAACGCGCAAACAGGCTGAAATGTTAGATTTGTTGATGCAAGAAAGATTGCAAAACTTCCAGTTGGTTTTAGTTAAATTGAATATAAACTCAGATCTTTTGGCTGATCGAATTGTAAATCGAGTGTCATGTTCAAATAAAGATTGTGGACAGATTTATTCAACATCTGCAGCTTCAAAGTCCAAACCAAAGGTATCAATGGTTTGTGATAAATGTGGCAGCAGCCTTGTAAGACGGTCAGACGATAGCTTAGAAGCATTGAAATTAAGATTACAAGCGTACTATCAACATGAACAGGAAGTTATTGATTTTTATATTGATAAAGGACTGAATATAGAAATGTTGAATGGTGATCAATCGGTACAAGATGTTTTTGAAGATTTTAAAATAGTGCTCCAAAAATATGATTATTAAAAGCAAACAAGCCCTAGAAAAGATGAGGACAGCGGGTAAATTACTCGCCGATATCTTTGAAAAAATTAATCCAATTATACAAGAAGGTGTATCAACTGCAGTCATTGATGCCTGGATTGAGGAAGAATTACTAAAGCGGCAGCTTGTTTCTCAGTCAAAAGGATATAAGGGGTATAAGCACGTAAGCTGTATTTCTGTTAATGATGTTGTGGTGCATGGTGTGCCTAGTGCGCAAGTTATTTTACAAAAAGGTGATCTTGTAAAAGTTGATGTGTGTGCTGCTTGGCAACTGTACTGTGCGGATATGGCTCGATGTTATATAGTTGGAAATGAGCAAGATGAACACAAAAACCATTTGATAGTTATTGCTCAGCAAGCTTTGGATAAAGGAATAGCACAGGCGGTTGTTGGAAAACGACTGTATGATATTTCTGCAGCTATCCAAGGGCATGTGGAGCATTATAAATATGGGGTTGTGCGAGATTTTGCAGGTCATGGAATTGGCAGACACATGCATGAAGAGCCTGATGTTCCTAATTTTGGAACTGCTGGTACAGGGATGCGATTGCAGGTTGGAATGACTTTTGCAATTGAGCCTATGATCACACAAGGTTCGTATGAAGTGTATGTTGATCGAGATGGCTGGACTGTTAAAACTAAGGATAAAACTTTGGCAGCACACGTAGAAGATACGATACTGATCGGAGAAAATGGTCCTGAAATTTTAACAAGACTGATTCAATAAGCGTTACAAAGATATAAGGTTGGTATGAAACAAAAAGATGATGTTGTCCGAATTGACGGGATTGTAAAAGAAACATTGCCGAACGCAATGTTTAAAGTTGAAGTAGAGGGAGGGCATATGATTTTAGGACATGTGTCTGGTAAAATGCGTATGAATTTTATTCGGATTTTACCTGGTGATAAGGTTGTTTTGGAGCTTTCTCCTTACGATTTAACTCGTGGAAGAATTGTACGTAGAAATAAATAGTTAAATTAATTTTTTTTTGAAAGAAAGCTGTTATAATGAAAGTAAGAACATCAGTAAAAGTAATGTGCGGTGATTGTCGAATTATTCGACGAGAACGAGTTGTAAGAGTAATTTGTAAAAAAAACCCGAAGCACAAACAACGTCAAGGATAAGGGTCGTTTATGGCAAGAATTTCTGGAGTTAATTTACCTCCTCGAAAAAGAATAGAATATGGGCTTACTTATGTCTATGGCATAGGATTAAAATCATCGCAAGAGATTTTAACAGCTCTCAGCATTAATTTTGATACAAGAGTAAAAGATCTTTCTGATCAAGAAGTCTTTTCAATTCAAAAAAAAGTTACCGACGAATATACCACTGAAGGTGATTTGCGTAAAGAAGTTCTTATGGCAATCAAAAGACTTCAGGAGATTGGTTCGTATCGTGGATTGCGACATAAAAAAGGTCTGCCAACACGTGGTCAGCGTACAAAAACAAATGCGAGAACAAGAAAAGGTCCTCGTAGAGCAGGTTCTGCAGTTGCAATGAAGAAAAAAGTAACAAAATAATAAGATCTGTTGATTAGGTAAGATAAACTATGGCGTTTAACAAAAAAGTAAAAAAAACGAAGCGACAATTGTCTGCGGCAGTAGCCCATGTTAAGTCTTCATTTAATAACACATTGGTAACAATTACAACACCTGAAGGTGATGTTGTTTTATCAAGTAGTGCGGGAAAATTAGGGTTTAAAGGGTCTCGTAAGGGAACTCCGTTTGCAGCTTCTCAAATAGCAAATGCTCTTTCTAAAGACATGCAAGGTATGGGTATAAAAACCGTAGAAATTAACTTGCAAGGTCCAGGAGCTGGTCGTGATTCAGTCGTTCGAGCATTCCAAAGTTCAGGATTACATGTCTCAGCATTGCGAGATGTAACTCCACTTCCTCATAATGGAACTCGTCCTCCTAAAAAACGTCGTGTATAAAAGATTAACTTACGAGAACTGGTTAGAATGATATGGTAAATAAACCGAATACAAGTACAAATTCAAGATCAAAAGATCAAAAGTCAACTGGCGCTGGTCAGCAAGGCGAAGTAAAAAAAAGTTTTAAACGTACTTCAGAGTACGGTCGTCAACTTCAAGAAAAGCAAAAAGTAAAACAAATGTATGGAATGCGTGAAAAACAATTCCGTCGTTTTTATCAGGAAGCTTCTAACATGGAAGGTGTTCCTGGGGAAAACTTGTTGAATTTACTAGAGCGTCGTTTGGACAATGTGGTGTATCGCTTGAAAATGGCAATTTCTTGCAGTCAAGCGCGCCAGATGGTAGTTCATGGACATGTCTTGGTTAACGGCATCAGAGTAACAAAGCCTTCATACTTCGTATCAATTGGTGATGTTGTAGGTCTACACTCTTCAGTTTTAAACAAAGCACAATTCTTGGAAACAGTGGTTGATAAGCGTATGAATATTGCTATCAAAGTTCCTGAGTGGTTAGAGCTTGTAAAGCAAAATAGAACTGGAAAAGTTTTACGCTATCCAACTAGAAATGACGTACAATTCCCTGTTGAAGAACACTTGATTGTTGCGTTGTATTCAAAATAAAAAAGCGAATTAGTTGTAATGAAACCGAGTTTGAATATGTCAGTTTTGATTAGGGAATAACATGTCGAAATCAACGTATAAGCCACTTACTATGCCAACATTAGGTTGGGAAAAAAAGTCAATGACTCAAGTCTTTGGGAAGTTAACTGCTCAACCATTAGAGTCTGGTTTTGGTATTACTTTGGGTAACGCACTACGTCGTTCATTGCTAGGGGCAATTGAAGGCTCTGCGGTGACTTCAGTAATTATCAAAGGTGTTAATAATGAATTTTCAACATTGCCTGGAATTGTTGAAGATATCATGCAAATTGTTTTGAACATTAAACAAATTGTGATCAAAAATAAAGAAAACAAACCAGGCACTATGAAATTGGTTCTTTCTGGTAGTGAAAAAGGCATAGCTACAGTTGCAGACATTGTTTGTGATGAGCACTTAGAGTTGATCAATAAAGATCTTGTTATAGCAACGCTTGCAAAAGATGGCGTGCTTGACATTGAATTTTTTGTTGAGTCAGGTCGAGGTTATCAATTGGCTCAGTGGCCTATTGGTACAGCTCTTGCGCAAGATGGTCGTATGTACCTTGATGCAATGTTTTCTCCTGTGAGCAATGTTGCTTTGTATGTTGAAAAGACTCGTGTTGGAAAAGATATCGATTACGATAAAATCACGCTTGAAATTACAACAAATGGTGCAGAAACTCCTGTTGATGTATTGAATTATGCTGTATCAGTTTTAAGAACGCAGCTTGAAAACTTCTTAGTTGATAAAGAAATTCCATTTAACGATATTTCATCTCAAGGCGAAGAAGAATCTTCTTTCCCAAGTGAAGAAATTGATGATAGTGGATTTAAAGATATTCCTGTTGAAGCTCTTTTCAAATCAATTGATGAGTTGGAATTATCAGCTCGTGCACACAATTGTTTAGCGAATGCTAACATTGCTCGTGTTCTTGATTTGGTGAATGTTTCTGAAGATGAAAGTCTAAGAATTAAAAACTTCGGAAGAAAATCTTTAGATGAAGTCAAAGACGTACTTAGATCATTAGGTTTACGTTTTGGTATGGATATCAAAGAAGAAGTTGCATTAAAAGCATTGAAACGAAAAACTGGAAATAAATAATCACCGTGCCCGGCATCGTGTTCTTGCTAGCTTTAGCTAAGTAGGAAACGAAATTTGGGTCATTGTATTTTGGTAAGGAAAAGGTCCCATGAGACATTTAAGTAGCAAAAAGAAATTGAATATGAAGTCTTCCTATCGGAAGGCTTACTTGAGAAATCAAGTAATTAATTTGATCAACTATGGCCACATTACGGTATCTCTTGCTGGTGCAAAAGAAATCCGTCGTTTAGCTGAAAAAATGGTAACTATAGCAGCAAAAGGCAATGATTTTAACTCTCGTCGCCGTGCACTGCAATTATTACCGTACAGCGAAGTAGCTCTTGTAAAATTGTTTACAGAAGTTGCGCCTCAGTATGTAACACGCCCAGGCGGTTACACAAGAATCTTACGCCTTGGCCGTCGCCCGAGCGATTCAGCTAATATGGCACGTTTGCAATGGGTTTAAATGCCCCAAGCAGATAATTTTGAAATAATAGTACAAATTCAACAAGCGCTCGACGAAATACAACCCTACATTGAGTCACATGGCGGGCGCGTTGAATTGGTAGGATTTAAAGATTCTATCGTTTACGTCAAATTTTACGGGACATGTGTACAATGTCCCCTTTCTTTTTATACCCTTACTTATGGCATTGAACGCCAACTAAAAGCTAAAATTTCATCTATTTCTCGCGTTGAAATTGTGGAAGAAGATTAGTTCATTTTTTAATAGTGGCTCTTAGTGCAGTACCTTAAAAAACCCTTTCTCAAACACCTCTACCCCTGTTGCAGGCCTACTAAGCCTATGCTATAACTAATAGTATGCCGTATTAAAAATTCTAGAAAATATTTAATGAAGTATCCCGAAAAAGGTCTGTAGTGATGGAACTGCATTAAAAAATGCATAAAAAGAGTACATATTTATACAAAACCTAATTAGGGGCTTTTTATAATGAAAAATAAATTAATGTTACTTGCTCTGTCTATAATGACGGTAGGTTCTGTAATGCCTTCAGTTAGCATGTTTAGGCCAACAGCTACATTGAGCCAATCAATGTCAAACGCTGTTAATTGTTTGGCGAACATGGTTAAAAACCAAATTTCAAATGGTACTTTGGTATACAAACCAGAAACCAAATCTTGGTGGATCAATGATAAAACGCAAGTTGCTGATGCTTATGTGCTTAACGCTCTTACTCCGCAACAAAAACGTGCAGCAGAACAAGAAGCTATTGCATGCTCTGTATGGTTAAAAAAATTTATGATCGAAGATGTTGAAGCTGTTACAGTTTCTAGTTCAATGAACAGTAATCAAAATTTTTCATTTGAAGCGAATTCAAATTCAAATACGACTCCAAATAATTTTTGGGCAAAAGTTTTTTATCCTCTCGTTGGTTTAATTACTGGTACAGCGACTGTTAATGCTATTGATTCTATGAATTCATCAACAAATGTAGCTCAAGAATTAGTTCCAGTTCGTGAATTCTCAAAAAATGATGTTGTAGGTCAAACTATATCTACTAATGTAGCGTCATTTGCTTCTAAGCAGACAGTAAGCTTTGCAGATGAAGTTAGAGCACTTGCTCTTTCAACAGGAACTAAGCTTCAAACTTTTGGTTCATCAGCTTGTAAAAATACTTTGGGCAAAGAACTTGGTTACTTTAAACACGATGGTAAGGTAGCTACAACTGCTGCCGTAGCAGCGGTTGCTGGTATTTCATACACAACATACAAAGCTTATAAAAATGGTTCTTTCTCAAAATTGAATCCTTTCCGTAAAGCTGCTGTAGTTGCGCAGGAAGCTCCAATTATTGAAAAAGTTGTTGCTCCAGTTGTAACTCCGGTTGTAACTCCGGTTGTAAAGCACAAGCGCCAATTTAATACACCAAAAATTTGGAATGCTAAAACTAGAACATACGTTGTAGCTTAGTAATTCGACGAAATTCAATATATACAATTAGGGATTTTATGAAAAATAAATTAATGTTAATCGGCTTGTCTATTATGACAACTGGTTCTGTAATACCATCAGTAGTACCTACTTTGGCTGCGCAACAATTTGTTGCATTAAGGGCAATGAGTTCTTCTCTTCCAAGGGCTATAGGACGTCCAAGAGTATTTGGTCCATATCCACTTAAATATCTTAAGTGTAATAAAGGTAAAAATCAGTGGATTGCGAGATCGGGAAAACATATTGTGTTTACTCCAGCGCAGTTAGAAAAGATATATCCTAGGGCTTTGGTGACTACATCGCATCTGCCATTTAAAGTACAAGCTGCTCAAGTTGCTCAAGCAAAAATTGCAAATGCTGCAGCTGGATCAGCAAATTCTGGCGTAATTATACCAGAATATATACGTTCAGTTAAACGCACAGGTGACAGTGCTGTAAGATTTTACGGTAACAAATATGGTTGGGAAAAAGCTTTCGCTAAAGTTTTTGCTCCACTTGTTACATTATTTGCAGGTACAGCGGCCGTTAATCATATTGCTAATTCTGAAGATTCATCAGCTTGCGCAGATCAAGAAGTAGTTGCTTCTGATCTTGAAACTCAAACTTCAGTAGCTCCAATAAATTCTAGATTTGGTTACTTTCCGCACGATGGTAAAGTAGCTACAACTGCTGCAGTAGCAGCGGTTGCTGGTCTTTCGTATGCAACATATAAAGCTTACAAAAATGGTTACTTTTCAAAATTGAATCCTTTTCGTAAAACTGCTTTAGTTGTTCAAGAAGCTACTCCAGTTGAGCAAGAAGTGAAGGCTGAACAAGTTCCGAATGTTCAAGCTCCAATACAAAATGTTCAAGTTCCGAAACAGGTAGCTGTAACTACTCAAGCTGCTAAAAATTTAAATGTAGTCGCAAAAAATAAGCGTCCAGTTGCTCCTCGTTTGTGTTCAAAGTGTCATGAAATACACTAACGCTCAGGATGATTATCGTTCAATGTAAAATTTGTAAAAAATGAAAGATTTTTATGTTTAAAAAATTAATGTTAATTCTTACCTTTAGTTCTGCTTTTGGAACAAATACGGTTAAGGCGCAATATAATGATTCAACGCCTATGGTTGCCGCTGCTGTAGTAGCAGGTGTTGTAATTGTTGGAGCTATATATTATTGGGCAACTCAAGAGCCTACTGATGTAAAAGCAAATCGTCTCATTGCTTATTATACTCCAATTATGGCTTCATGGAATTTTTCTACAAATGAGCAAGATCTTACTAAGTTAGCAATAAAAGTTTGTGAATATAATTCACTTTATCCAGTATCTGATGCAATTCAACAATTAAGTAGTGCGTCATATTTTTTGCGTCATCAATATGTGGTGCCATGTGACCCAATCTTGATCGATAAAATGGTACAGTTGCATAATGAATTGTTTAATTCTGTAGCATATCTTCAAGAAAAAAGAATTCGCCAAGAAATAGAACTCCAAAAACGTCTTGTTTGGGCAGCAGAAAATGCAGCTCGAGCAGCAAGGGATCAAGCAGATACAGCGAAGCAACAAGCAAAAGGTCAAAAAAGATAAGATAGATTTTACAATTTAGTATTTAAAAAAATATAGGACGATGAGAAGATAATTCTTATTCGTCCTCATTTTTTTATTAGGTTTTATGAACTAATTTTTATAAGGCCTATCTCTCGATACATTTTGCTAAAGCAAAACACTCGAGACGAACGGCGTTTTTATGAATTATTCTTTTTCGTCGTTCGCCCCGAGTGAAATCGCTTGCGATTTTGTATCGAGGGGTATCTGTTTTTTAAAGTATTTTTATCCCTGATGCACCACAGATATCATGCTGCCTGATCGTTTTTTCTCAACCATAAACTGAACAGGGAACTGTTCTTTCATTTCTGGCAAGTGAGATACGATAATAATTTTTGCAAAGTCATCTTGAATTTTATGAATGTTATCCATGATCAGTTGCAGGCCTTCTTCATCTTGCGAACCAAATCCTTCATCGATAAAAATAGTTTGAAGTGTCGTGCCAGCTCGACGTGCAAGCAACTTTGAAATACCGATACGGAGTGCAAAATCGATACGAAAAGCTTCTCCTCCTGAAAAAAGTTCATAATCTCGCAAACCAAATTGATCCGAAATTTTAATATCAAGCGTTTCGCGAGAGCCACCTTTTTTCAAATCTCGCAAAGATTCAATAAAGATTTGCGTTTGATTATTGGTTAAACGAGCAAGAACTTGATTTGTTTCATGTTCAATTTCTGGAATCGCTTGTTCAATTAAAAGCGCTTGTATTCCATCTTTGCCCAAGGCTTTTGCAATTTCTTGGTAATCCATCATTTCCTGTTGGACCAATTTGATATGTTTGACCAGTTCGAGTAGCTCTTTGTCTAAAGCAATCTGTTTTTGTTGCTTTTGTTCCAATGATCCCTTTTCGATTAAAAAAGTTCGGTGTTGATGGTCAAGCAGTGATTTGTTTTGTTCAAGCTCGTACTCTTGCTGTGAAATTTCTGCTTTTTGCAGGTCAAGCTGTTGATATGTTTTTAACGTTTCTTCTAGCAGTTCAATCTGATCTGTAATCGCTTGAGCTCGTTTAAACAATTCAAAAAGTTGTGCTTTTTTTTCAGTTTGAAGAGTAATTTTATCGCTGTCTACGCTGTTTGATTCTAAGTCTTTTCTAATCAAAAGAAGTTTTTGTTCGATATTTTTATGTTCAATTGGGTTGTAGGATAATTTTTTTCCTTCATCTTCAATTGATTGCAGCTTTTTTTGAAACGTTACAATATCTGATCCTTGTAGCGCTTGCTGGCGTTTTTCGTAAAGCTTATCGAGCAAGTTTTTTGTTTGAGCGCATTGAGCAGCAAGATCATGTTCTTCTTTTTCAAGTTCTTGAACTTTTTTTTCTTGGTCTAGTTTTTGTGAAACTAATTTTTCATGTTGCTTAGTTTGCTGCGTTGCTTGCGTTGAAAGATTCATGATGAGTTCATGTTGTTTTTTAAGATCTTGAAGTTGAACGTGTTGCTTTGAAAGCTCAGCTTTTAAGGTCGTTGCTTGCTGCTTTAAATCAATCAATAAAGTTTGAGTTTGTGATGATTCGATTACTAATTTTTCCTGCAGTGCGTGCTGAAGTTGTGGCGTAAGACTTTGATCGCACAAAGGACACGTTGGACAGTCCAGAGATGATTTTTTTTCAAGGTCTTGTGTGATTTTTGTTACATGTTGTTTGAGATACGTACCTTGTGCGCACAGGCTTTGGTACAACGATTTGTTTTGTTCAAAAAGCTCTTCAGTTGCTCGGTAATGTGCTATTTCAGATTGATTGCGCTCAATGGTTTGCTGTAAGTGGTTATGCTCAACCTCAAAGCGCTGAAGTTCTGTTGTAAGATTTTTAACGTGAGCCTGCTCTATAGATTTTTGGCGTAAGGTTTGTCTGAGGCCTTCGTCTTGCTTGCTAGCAAGAAGGCGGAGATCTTGCTCAGTCTTTTCAAATTCTTTTTCTGTTGTGCTTATCAAATTAGTTAATTTTTCTTTAAGAGAAAGATACTCTTCTTTGAGCATTAATTTTGTTTGAAATGATTGTTGAAATGCGCAAAGACCTTCTTGTAGAAGATGTGCTTCTTGCTCTAGGCCTTTACGGTCAGTTGATCTCATAAGGCTTTGTTGAGCCTTGTGCCATGGCTCTGCAAGGTGGTCGATCTCTGTTTTTGTTGCGTGCAAATTTTGAGCTAAACTATTTTTTTGCGATCGGAACAATTCTACTTCTTTGATTTTTTGCAGAACTATTTGTTTTTTTTCAACAAGTACTGACATTGAACTTTCAATCTGCTTCTTTTTAAGATCAATTTCTAGAAGGTTGTTTGTTACGATTTGATAGAGCTCTGCAACAGGTGCTAAAGTTTGAAGCTCAAGGTCAATTCGTTGTTGGATACTGCATTTTCCTGCATATTCTTGATGTAGTTTTTTAGCATACAAAAGGGCAATTCTTTTTTGATCGTCAAACTTTTGAAGCTGCAAAATTTGTGCCAAAATATCTTTTCGCTCTTTAGGCGATTTTTTTGAAAACTCATTTGATTGGCCTTGGCGCAAAAATGTTGAGTTCGTAAAAGATTCATACGTAATGCCAATAGTTCGTTCTATTTTTTCTTGCGTATCTTTAATCGTTTTATCGGTAAGCGCAATTAATTTTCCATCAGGTTGTTTGATACCAAAATCGAGTGATGCAAAAGGTTTTGATTTGGTTTGTAGATATTCACGGCGTACGCGGTAGAGTTGTCCATTCACTTCAAATTCTAAAATAACCATCATATGGTTTTGACCAAGATGCAAAAGGCCAGCATCAGCTTTACTGTTGCCAGAAGATTTTCTTGCTTGACCCCAGATTGCCCATGTTATTGCTTCAAGAAGTGCAGATTTGCCATGGCCATTTTTTCCTGTTAAACAGATAAGGTGATAGTTAGAAAAATCAACAATTTGAAGTTCTGGTCCATAGCTTAAGAAATTTTTGAGTTGAAGTTGGTGTGGGATCATAAGAGTTTTCAGTAAAAAAGAGGCATAGTTTTTGCCCTGTGATTATGATACGCTTGAACTAATTTTTGCAACATCAAAAGTATAGTCAAAAAAATAGCCAAAGTATAATATGTAACAAGATGTGTAACAATGAATTATGCAAAATAATTTTTTTTAAAGAGTAAAAGATTAGTGAAAAACAATAGTAATTCCATAGAAATTAATTCGCCTGAATTCAAAACAAATCGACCGATTGGTGTTCATGTTCGATTACAGCAAGGATTACTTGACGTAGTTAGTACCGTAGAGCGTTTGAATGTATCGGTAGCTCAAAGTTTTTTACTTACCGAATCTGGTAAGTATGCATCATTTTCTCATAAAATTGTTCGTGAATTTATGAAACAAAAAGAACGTTTAAATTTCTTATATTATGTTCATGCAGCTTACTGGTCCAGCCTAGTTCAAGTGGGCAGTAAGGAATTTATATCGCTTTGTAAAGAAGCTGAAATTGCTTACAATTTGCATAGTGATGGCATCGTGATTCATGTCGGAGCTACTCGAGCTCGCTTAGAAAAAAAAGAACAGGTTTTATATGTAGCAGAAGCCGTTAATGAATTGATGCATCAGGTGCCCGACATTAATTTACTGCTTGAAAATAGTCCACACGCTGGACGTAATTTTGGTGGCGACATAACCGATTTTGGTTTACTTCTTGATCATGTCGAAAATAAAGAACGTGTACAATTTTGTATCGACACTGCTCACGCATTTGTATTTGGTTATGATGTAGTCAGTGAATATAAACGAGAAGATTTTTTTAAATTGCTGCAAGATGTTTTCGGCAGTAAACAAATTGCTTTACTTCATGTTAATGATACATCTGAGCTGTGTGGATCTTACATAGATAAACATGGAATTCCTGGCGACGGAGTGATGGGGCAGAAAAGTTTAGCATGGTTTATTCGTCATGAAATATGTAAAGATGTTCCCATAATTATGGAATTGCCATCCTCATGCGGCGAGGGCCAAGATGCTGAAATTATAAAACGAGTGAGGTCTTGGGATATATAAAATCTTGAAATAAAAAAAGGAGCAAGGGTATGTTGAAAGTAGCTATAAATGGTTTTGGAAGAATTGGTCGATCTTTTTTAAGAGCTTATCTTGAAGATGAGCACGCACAAGCTCATATGCAAATAGTTGCTATTAATGTCGGTCCAGCAAAAAAAGAATGGGTCGCTCATTTATTTAAGCACGATTCTTTTATGGGCACATTTCCAAAACAAGTTTCGTATCAAGACGGCATGTTAACATTTCAAAATTTTCAAATTCCGTTACTTTCTCAGCTTGATCCTTCTGACATTGATTGGGCTGCTCTGCGAGTGGATTGGGTTGTTGATGCATCTGGAAAATTTACTGATCGAAAAGATGCAGAAAAACATTTAAAATCTGGAGCAAAGCACGTCATTATTACAGCCCTTGCTCAAAAGCCAGATGTAACGATAGTGCTTGGCGTTAACGATGGAATTTATGAAGAAGAAAAACATAAAATCGTTTCGCTAGCAAGCTGCACGGCCAATGCATTATTTCCTATCGTTAAAGTCTTGAATGAAAAGTTTGCGGTTCAGTCTGTGATAACCAACGTGATTCATTCTTACACCAATCGACAAGTTTTAATGGATGTTGAATCGAGTGATTTACGCCGGTCGCGTGCTGCGGCTCTTAACATTATTCCTATTGAACTTACTGAACCATGTCATATGCATGATATTTATCCAAAATATACAGGTCCGATCATGGGGCAAAGCACTCGAGTTCCTGTGGCAAAAGTTTCGCTCTTGGATGTTGCATTTACTTCAAACAAACCTATGACCATTGAAGCAATCAATGATGCGTTTGAAAAAGTGCGTGATGGCAACATGCAAGGAATTTTAGACACTTCAACTGAGCCACTTGTGTCTATGGATTATATGAATAGTCCTTTCTCTGTAACGATTGATCAGTCTTTAACGTCAGTTTCAGGCGGTATGGGAAAAGTGTTTGGATGGTTTGATAATGAGTCTGGATACAGCCATCGCATTAAAGATTTTTTATTAAAACATGGATAAACAATTTCTTCACTTCACAATAATTGAAAAATGCACTATTATTTAATGTGCTTACTTTAACGTTAGCACTGTTGGGGGCCCATAGCTCAGTTGGTTAGAGCAGTCGGCTCATAACCGAAAGGTCTCAGGTTCGAGTCCTGGTGGGCCCACCAAAAAGTATCAAAATTTCTCTTGAAAACTTTCTGTATTCTTCGGTGAAGGAAAATATGAATAATCAAAAGTTTCAAAGTTTTATCGATCTCGTAACCTTCGATCAAAATTTTACTGAGTTAGAAAAAAAATCAAAAATTGTTGAAACAACAATTCAAAATTTGAATAATCAACTTACAACGCTTCAAAAACAACTTGAACATAATTCTTCAAAAAAACGAGATGTGAAAAAGCAACTCGATGCTCAAGAATTACAAGTTAAAGATTTGCAAGACAAAGAAAAACATCAGCTGGAAGTTGTTGAGTCTGTAGCTTCAACTAAAGAACTTGAAGCCGCTAGCAAAGAGTTAGAATATCTTAAAATTGAGCGTAATGCCCAAGAGCAAAAAATGATTCAGCATATCAATAAGCTGGAAACTGCTGAGAAAGAATATGCTTCTTTGCAGATCAAATCCGAGTCAGATATTGCTGAAATTAACGCTCAAATTAATACAGAAAAAGCAGCGCTTAGTGATGTTTCACGGCAAATCGAAAATATACAAAAAGAACGCAGCACGCTACTTAGCCAGGTACCTGCAGAATGGGTTGACGTGTATGAAAACATGCGTGGTCGTGTAAAAGATCCAGTTGTTCAAGTTACCCAAGACTCTTGTGGCGCTTGTTTTTCTTTAATTTCATCAAGAGATTTGCAAGCTTTACGCCAGCATGAATTATTGCAGTGTAAAGATTGTTATCGTTTTTTATATTGCGAAGAAAAGAAATAATTATTAGTGTTGGATTTATGAATAATAAACAACTGACTTTTTTCTCACAAGAATCTGAGTTTGTAAATCCTGCAGCTTGTGAGTCTTTGAAGCCTAAAGCATGGAAAATGCATATCGATGGTGCATCGCGCAACAATCCTGGACCTTCTGGTGCAGGATTTTGTTTGACCCGTTTGGATGAAACGGTATGCGAGCAAGGATTTTTCTTAGGAAAATGCACCAATAATCAAGCCGAGTATTTAGCTTTACTCGTCGGACTGCATTTTGTTCATGAATTTGTGGATAAAAATGAGCATCTAACGATTTATTCTGATTCTCAATTATTAGTGCGTCAAATGAATAAAATGTATAAAATTCGTGATCCATTGCTGAAAAAAATGCAGCTTCTTGTCGATGAAATGTTACGAGGATATTCCGTAATTTTTTGCCATGTTTATCGAGAGTACAATGTCCGTGCAGATTTGCTGGCAAATCGAGGAATTGATAAAAAAGTTCCTTTACCAAAACGATTTCTTGATATATTAAGTCAACATGAAATTTTTTAAAGCGACTGATATTAATCGTTTTAAAATAATCAATTTTTATTTGGAGATCGCAGTGAGTAAGAAAATAATGAGCATTGTTTGTGATGCCATAGCTAAACGTATAGCCATAACAATGTTGTTATTTTTTACAACAGCTCAAGCATTTGATGTAAAAGTACTACTTCAAAAAAATAGCATAGAAGATCTTAAATTTAGCCCCATTGAATTATCGTGCAATCAAGGATTCATTTTATCTGAGCATATTGCTCTTTCGCTTGGCTATGAATGCAAGTCTCATAATTTGACGATTACAAGTCAGGGCGGCGTTCTTCTTTTAAACGGAAAATCGATAACTCAAAAATTACTGTATATTTCACCAATGCTTTCAACTGCTCACCACATGGCGCTCAAATCGTATGTGTCATGTTGGCTTGAAACGTATCGACAAGACCTTGATGTGTTTGCAGAGCCATTGTACTCGTTGTTTGATGAAATAGTAGCTAAAAATGGATCATTAAAGCCTGATAGCTATGATGTCCTAGATCTATATGCAAAAGAAGTCGTGCATGTTTTTTTACAAGATTTTTTGCAAACTATTGATGGTAATCATTCAATTGAACTGCCAAAATTATCTGAATATGCGCAGCAATTTTTTCAAGAAAAAGCGAAAATCTTTTTTTTAGAAAGTTTGGCAGAAAAGCAATTAACGCAGCAAGATAGAAAAAAATTAGAAAAAGATAAAAAATATCGTTATGACTTTTTCTTAACGGAGCTGCATGCGGTACTACAAAAGCTACTCTATGAATTTGTTCCTGCTTTACCTCGTAAAATTTTACAACAGTTTTTGAAAGAAAATGTAGGCCAAATAACTTTCGCAGGAAATAGCTATTTAGGTTCATTTGCAATTTTCCAAGAAAAGCAGACTTTTTATTTGATCAATAGTTTAGACATTGATGATTATCTTTGGTCTGTGTTGTTTTACGAAGGCAGTCAGACCTGGCCTCATGAAATGAATAAAGTTTTTGCCATTGCAAGCAGAACGTATTTGATCTATCACGTGCTTCAAGCCCAAAAAGTTAATAGACCGTACCACATTGGAAATGATAATAGGCATCAAACATACAAGGGTCATTTTAATAGTAAGAAATTAAAACAAGCAATTGAGGAAACAAAAGATTTATTTGTTTCGTATGATGGAAAACCGGCACTAACACAATATGATATTTGCTGTGGTGGAGTTGTTCCTGGAGATATTGATGATCCAAACCATAAGCGAGTTTCTTATCTTGCTCGAAAATATCCGTGCACATTCTGTAGAGATTATAAATGTTTCAATTGGCATAATGATTTTTCATATGATCAAGTATTAAAACGAATTCAAAAAGAGTTCCCTAGGGTTACAAAAATTGTTGATATAACGGTTCAGAAAAAAGATCGAGCTGGACTTGTAAAAACTATAGTGATTTCTACAAACGTAAAAAAAATAACAATCACAGAAAAAAAATGGAAATCAATGTTTCCAGAAATGAAAAGTTATTGCTTTGATATTCATCACGCAAACAAACGATATACGATTAAAGGTCGAGGTTTTGGGCACCATAAAGGCTTATGCCAGTGGGGTGCTTGTAGTCTGGTAAAAAATGAGCAATGGAGTTTTGAACAAGTTTTGCAATTTTATTATCCAGGTACTAAGTTGATGAAATTAGCGTATCAAAGGTAAGACCAAAGGTAAGGAAACGTATGCCAAGTTATAGAGTTCATTTAGTCGGTGGCCTGCTCACTTATTTAGGAATTTTACACGTTATCAAGCACGTTGAGCCATCAATTCATACGATTTTTCAAGGATTAGTTTTTTGTTTACTCGGAGCTTTGTTTCCAGATATTGACGTCAAGAGCAAAGGGCAAAAGGTATTTTATACTCTTTTGCTTTTCTTTTTAATCTATCTTGTAGCTGTGCAAAGATACTGTCTATTTGTCACCGTGAGTTTCTTAGGAATTATTCCAATTCTCGTTCGACATCGTGGCATCTTCCATCACATTTGGTTTCTGCTCGCTATTGCGTTTGGCGCAACGTTGTGCGTGAAATCAATGTGTGGTAGCTACGAACAAGTCATGATCAACAAC
This sequence comes from Candidatus Babeliales bacterium, assembly GCA_041660205.1. NCBI lineage: Bacteria > Candidatus Babeliae > Candidatus Babeliales > Candidatus Babeliales bacterium. Next base: position 30,558 of record JBAZWT010000006.1, on the reverse strand, counting down.
TGCTGGTTTTTCTTTGCAGGATCAGTCTCTCATGTGGTCTTAGATCGTACTGTCTCTCGATTGAAACGATACTTTTCATAATTATTTTCTAATTTTTGAAAACAACAACGCAACTGAAAAGTTAACCAAATAACCTGCTACCAACGTTGGAATCACGCCATTAATTGGCCAGAAGGCTGCGGTAAATCCACCAGCTAAAAGTCCAGCAAGAGCTCCGTTGCGCGTTAAGCTGTTTGAATACAGACTTAAAATAACAATAGGACCAAAGGTTGATCCAAGTCCAGCCCAAGCATACAGAACTAAATCCAACACCGTAAATGTTTCATTCCATGCAATCAGAAGTGAAAGTGTTGGGATGATAAATAATGCCAATCGGGTAAATAGCATGCGCTGCTTTTCTGTTCCATTTGGGTTAAAGAGTGGAAAATAAAGATCTTGCGAAATCAGTGATGCACAAATTAAAGATTGAATATTAATCGTTGATACAGTTGCAGCAAGCACTGAGCATAAAATAAATCCTGCTATAAACGGCGTGAAAAGCTGTTTAACCATAACGATAAAGACAAGTTGTGGACTTGTAAGCGTTGGAAATAACATTGCCTTACCAACGATACCGACTAAAACAGCAGAGCTGAGTGCTAAAATTTGCCAGGTGCAGCCAACAATTTTTGCTTTAAAGAGATTTTTTGGGTCATTGATACCCATGAAGTTAATTAAAATGTGCGGTTGGCCAAAATATCCAGGACCCCATCGTAAAATTGAAAGTATGACAGCCATGACGCCGCCAGTTGGCCACAATGAAAAATACTGCGGACCAAATAAATGCAAAGAGTTGTTCAGTTGTGCAAAGCCACCAAGCTTGACGTTGATAGCATACAGCGGAACAAACATGATGCATGTAAGCAGAAAAGTTCCTTGAAGTAGATTGCTCCATGCTACAGCTAGAAGGCCGCCAAGCAGCGTGTAAATGAGCGATAAGCCTAAACCTAAAAATATTCCTTGATGGTAAGGCACTTCGAAAATAGTTTCAAAGACTCGTCCGAGTCCGACCACTCCTGCAGCAATATAAAATGTGAAAAAATAAAGAGAGAGAAATCCACTAACAATTTTGATAAGTTTGCTTTGATCGTTTAATTTTTTTTCAAAAAACGATGAAAGCGACATAACGTTGTATTGCTCTGTTTGTCTGCGAATTGCTGGAGCAATAAAGGTCCATGTTAAAAACATAAAAGCTGCAAGGCCGAATGCGAACCATGCGCCAGAAAGTCCAACAACATAGATGAGTCCTGGAAATCCCATAAAAAGCCAGTCACTCATATCACTTGCTTGCGCAGTGATTGCTGTGAGCCAATAATTTAAAGATCGATTTCCTGAAGAAAATTCTGCAGCGCTCTGCGTTTTTCTATAAAAATAAATTCCAATTCCTAAAAGAATGGAAAAATAAAGACAAAATGCTGCAAACATGGCATCAAACATAAAATTCCTTTTCAAAATGAAACATGTTTTTCAGTCTATCAAAAGATTGTCATTGTTGAAAGTTTGTCTGATTTTTAAGTGAGCATCTGCAATCTACAGGTTGATCTTTACGCCTGCAGAATTGTTTGACAAGGGTTATTGGTCGTGATATTGTTGCATTCATAAAATTATTGTTCGTTTCTGTGGAGGAGTAAAATATGTCTTATACAATTAGATCGTTACAAGATATAAAGATAGCCGTTAATTCATTAAATGTTTTGCTTGATAGTGTAATGGCAGAACAATTTCCTTTAGGGGATCTTTTGCTTGAAATGCGAAATGTTGGCCTAGCTCAAGGTGGCTTAACAAGGCTCGCAGAATCTAGCGCAATAGAACGTCAGGCCTTGCAAAAAATATTGTCTCCTCATGGTAATCCAACATTAATTAGCTTTATAAATATTGTTAGAGCTTTAGGTTTAACAATTAAGTTTGAAAAGGAAAATAATTATGTATCACAGCGTTCTCTACGTTCTTTTGCAAGTTCTAATGAAATTTTATTATCGGAATGGCATTCAGTTTTTAATAATGATTTAACGCCAGATGATGTTGCAATAGCAAGTCAGAGAAGGGTATGGTGGCAGTGTAAAAACAATACTGATCATGCTTGGATAGCTAGTGTTGCTGCTAGATCGAACAATAATCGCAATTGTCCCTATTGTGCTCGGCAAAAACTTGCTCCTTCAAACTCTTTCGCCGCAACTCATCCTCACTTAATAGATGAATGGAATGATGTACAAAATTTGAGCTTGAAGCCATCAGATGTAATGGCAGGAAGCAATAAAAAAGTTTGGTGGAAGTGTAAGCAAAATCATGAATGGTTGGCTATGATTAGGAGCAGAGCTCTTGGATTCGGTTGTCCTGTGTGTTCTGGAGGTTCTAGAACAAATAAAAACAATGAAAACGAATCAGCTTTAGGTTGTTAAAATTAGCACTGGGGTTTTAGGGCAAATATGAATATAAAAGATAAAAAATTTTTACCAGAAACTCATCCTGCAGTAGCAGTGCAATGGGATTTTGAAAACAATGATGGGAAAACGCCAGATCAATTTACGGCTGGTAGCAACAAGAGAGTTAATTGGATTTGTGATAAGGGTCATAGATATTTAACTAAAATTTGTCATAGAACTTATTATGATAGTGGTTGTCCTTACTGTTCTGGAAAAAAATTAGTTAAGGAGCGTTCATTTGGTTTTAAGTTTCCCAAATTGGCAGAAGAGTTTGATCTAATAAAAAATGTACCACATACTCCAGATACTATTTTTTCATCATCACAAAATAAATATTATTGGACATGTGTTATTGATTCTACCCATAGTTGGGAATCTACAACAGATAATCGTATCAAAGGAAACGGGTGCCCTATTTGTGTCAATAGGGGTGATAAAATAATTAAGGAAAAGTCTTTTGGCGGTCTGTTTCCAAATCTTGTAGAAGAATGGGATCAGGAGCTTAATTTAAAAACTCCTTATGATTATGCTCCTTTTTCAAATAAATCTGTTTTTTGGATTTGCAAAATAAATAAACAACATAAGTGGTCAGTTGTTATTAGTCATAGATCAAATGGTACAGGGTGTCCATTTTGTAGTGGAAATAAGGTTTCTGAGTCATACAATTTACTAGTATCTTATCCGGAAGTTGCGGCTGAATTACATCCTAGTATGAATGGCCTATTACTTGCAAAGGATGTTTCTCCCGGTAGTGCTAATCCATTATATTGGCAATGCCAAAAGGATTTGACTCATGTGTGGAAAGCTTCGCCGTATAACAGAACGAAACGCAATGCTGGTTGTTCGCATTGTATTTCGGGTTGGACGGTTGAAAAAATTCGAGCATTTATATTGTCTCTTTTGCCTTATGTGCAAACATTAGGACCAGCAGAGTGTTATAAATTGTTACGGCATACTGGAGTGTTAAAGGCTCAGGGCAAAAGTGAATCGTTTATTAAAAATTTTATTGCAGGCAAAATCCCATTTGAAGAGCTTGAACTTGCGGTAAATGATCCAGTAAAATTTGATGAATTGATAACAAATTCACAAAATACAACGATAGATGATCCTGATAATCTGAAAGTTATCAGTGAACTAGATGTTGCAACATCAGCGAAGAATTTACCTATTGTTGAAACAAAAGATATTCTTGCTTCTTTGAGTGGCCAATCTAAGTTCTTGGCTAGTGCTGATGCAGAGACGATTGATTTTTTTATTAAGAGTCAAGCTGGAAAAATTTGGTGCCATGCTTTTTATGATGAGAAAAAAGCTTTGGAGCAACTTGATCAATATGCAAGTGAAGAAGAGTATCCAAAACAAGTTACTAAAATGTTTTCTGAAGCGTATCGTGGAGCAAAAAGTCTTGAAATCCCTGCTGGGTATAGTCGAACTGATTATCAGCCAAATCTTATGCAGCGTTATATTGCTGATCAAATAAAAGCTAAAAAACGATTTGGTAATTGGTCTGGTACTGGTGCTGGGAAAACATTATCAGCAATCTTGGCTAGTCGAGTGATTGAGGCAAAATTGACAGTGATTCTTTGTCCGAACAATGTAATCGAAACTTGGAAAGAAGATATTCAGGCTGCATATCCAGACAGTATGATCTACACTCATGAGTCTCTTGTACATATGCCAAAAAATGTTTTGCATGCTTATTTAATTATGAATTATGATTTTTTTCAGCAACGAAATTCAGAAGAAAAAGTGAAGCAATTGGTCGATCGTTATTCAATTGATTTTATTGTTATTGATGAAATTCACTATACGAAGCAACGCCATGAAAAGATTACTTCAAAAAGAAAAAGGGTGATATGGAGCTTTTTATCAACGCTTTCTCAGAGAAATTTAAATTTATCAGTTCTTGGTATGTCTGCTACTCCTGTTATCAATAATTTGCTTGAAGGCAGAACGCTTATTGAATTAATAACAGGTGAAATTCATGATGACCTAGATACAAAAGCAACTTTTTCTAATTGTGTAGACCTATATGCAAAGTTTGTACGATATGGCATTCGTTATATGCCAAATTATGATATCCAATTTAATTTGACATTGGAGCCTGTTGATTGCAGCGCCTTTCTTCTTGAAATAAGAAAGGGCATGCCTGTCATTGAGCTTGAAGCTGTCCTTACGAAAGCAAAGCTGCCGTTTATTCTTAAGAATCTGAAACGAAGACCATCGTTTATACGCATTATCGAGCTAGTGGGATAGAACAGATGTTGTTAGATGCAATACGGCAAGATGGTTGGGAAAAGGTTGTGTTGTTCAATGGCGAAACTAAGGATGGATTAAAACAATTTGTTGAAGGTGATGCAGATATTTTGATTGCATCGAGTTGTATTGGTACGGGAATAAATAAACTGCAAAATGTGTGCTCTAGAATCATTATAAATTGTTTACCCTGGACTAGCGCAGAATATCGACAACTTTTTGGAAGAATTTACAGACCGGGGCAAAAAGAAAAATTTATTGATGTTATTATCCCTCTTACCTTTGCTGAAATTAATGGAGTTCGTTGGTCATGGTGTGAAACTCGCTGGAAGCGAATTGAGTTTAAAAAAGGCATAGCTGATGCTGCAGTTGATGGAATAATCCCAGAGGGTCAGCTAAGAAGTTTTGCGCAGGCATATAATGATTGCATGAAATGGCTTGATCAAGCAAAGCAAGGAATCGTTTATGAAATAGAACGTTCCAAAAACATGTCTGTTTTGTCGAGTGATATTGAGCAGGTAGCTTTAAGAAGAATTAGTAATTTTACAAGAATGAATCAACGGATTAATGCACAAACAAGTGAGCAGACTCATCAGCGGTTTATGGAAAACCCACAGGATTTACATAAATATCATGAGGCATATCGTGAAGTAAGAAAGAAATGGGAAGTGATTCCTTACGAAGAAGCGGTTAGATGGATTACAAAACGGCCACATTGGACGGTTGGCGATTTTGGGTGCGGAGAAGCTTTACTGGCTCAAAAAGTTATTAATAAAATTTACTCATTCGATCATATAGCCATCAATGACAACGTCATCCCTTGTGATATATCCAATGTGCCATTATCAGGTGCAACGTTAGATGCTGCTGTTTTTTCTTTATCGTTAATGGGAACGAATTACGTCGATTATCTCAAAGAAGCAAATCGTTGCTTAAAATTGGACGGTCATTTGTGGATCGCGGAACCAACGTCAAGAATTGTAGATATAAACCAGTTTAAAGATTTGCTATATCGTTTAGGTTTTGACATAAGAAGCACGGAACAGAAAGGGGATTTTACAATTATTGTAGCTATGAAATCATCAAGAAAAATGAATGATGCTATGCTTGATAGTATGAATTATAAAGAAATTTTAAATTAAAAAGGGGTGAGCGTGGCACTTGGTTTTTTAGATAACTCAATAATAAAAAATTTGAGAAAAGATAATGGTTCGTTTAATCCGCCGATGATAACATTCATATTGAAAAAAATAGAGAAGTATGAAATTTTTGATTTTTTACTTACGGATAAGTTATTTTTAGAAATAATTCATGAAGGGCAATTGCGAAATAAAATTGTCCGAGGCCATAAAGAATTAATTGTTAAGAAACAAGTGGAACTGTTTAATCAAATTATTACTTTGGCAGAATATATAACATTTTTTGATGATTTTTTTAATAAACAATTTAGACAAAAACTTCCTCAATCTTGTTTGTATAATTTGACTATTGATATATTGCATGTTTGTCCATTTGCTCCAGAATTTCAAAGTTTTCAGGAAGATGTTCTTGCGATGGCATCTAATCTTGCAAATGATCAACAAGCATATGACTATTTTATAAAAAGTCTGGTTGCTGACTCTGTTATTAGGTATTCAACATCTCTTATTAATTCAAAAGCTAAACAAAGTTCAGTTATTAACATAGGTGATATTTTTTCAATTTTGCTAAAAGCATACAATTCTGTGGAGCTTTTGCGACATGAAATGCTTCCTTTTATGACAGAGTTGAAATATAGCCTTGATCAAGACCGCGAATTTCTCAAATCTGTGAAAAGTAAACAGAATAAGGGAAGACTTCTTCGTATAGAAGATGATTTTGTTGATTCAGAATTAGCGCCATTCTTTGTTTATGGAGCTCGAGTAGAGAATGGTAATTATCCAGTAATTGTGATTACGGGCGACAAAAATAAAGAAGAGATACGAGAACGATTAGATTATTATGCAGCTGGAATTCTGAAAGTTAGTAATCAACAGTTATTTTATTCGGATTATTTTAAGCTTGCATCTTGTGATGGCAAAGTGATAATAGTTGATTGTGAAACATATCAAACAGTGTCCGTATCTATACATGAAGTTTTTAATTCAACAAAAACTTCATTGGGTCCCCGGGTCGAGCACGAGGACGAAGAGGGGGAAGATAAAGCTTTTTGAAGAGTCGAAAATAAAGCTTTTTGAAGAGTAGAAAATAATTTAAAAGCCAGTCGCTACTCTTTAATCAGCTGTTACTCTTCAAAAAAGATTGCTTACATAAATTTTACAATCCAAATAAATTCTTGGTTGTTTGCGCTGTGACTTCCATAACTTTTTCTAAAGGTTCGTTTCGTAGCTCAGCCACAAACTCTGCAATGGTTTTAATCTGAGCGGGTGTATTTGGTTTTCCGCGAATAATTTGTGGTGGCAAAAATGGCGCATCTGTTTCAAAAATAATTTTCTCAAGAGGAATCGATTTTGCGACATCTCGTAAAATTTTATTTTTAGGATAGGTAACGGTGCCACCAACTCCCAAGACAAAACCTAAATCGATATATTTTTGGGCGTAGTTTTCATCTGATGAAAAACAATGAATCGTGCCTTTAAGATTTGGTTCATTTTTATACTGCGCAAGTACTTGATATGTTTCTTGGTCTGCGTCACGGCTATGAACAATTAAAGCAAGATTGTTTTCCAGAGCGAGTTGTATTTGCTCGTGAAAAACGTCTTGCTGACGCTCAAGATCGTAATCTGGATAATGTTTATCAATACCACATTCACCAATACCAACAATTTTTAAATCTTTTTTTTGCACAAGTAAATGTTTAAATTTTTGAATGGTGAGCGGCCAAACTTCATCTGCATCATTTGGATGAAGCCCAATAGTTGCAAAGCAATTTTCGAAATGTTTTGCAATTTCAATGCACAGTAAACTTTCAACTAAATTGGTGCCAACGTTGATAACAATTTCAACTTGATTGTCTTTGGCTTGGTCCAAAATATTTTTGCAAACTTCTATTTCTTGAGGTGTTAAAGGTTTAAATTGATCATTTTTTGAAAAATCACGGAACATAAGGTTCATGTGGCAGTGTGTTTCAATTAGCATAGAAAGCCTCTTTAATTAAAAATTTTAAGGTTCATTTAAGGTTCTGTGTAGAATTATTTGACAAACAGCTAAATAAATTTACTCTAGTTTACAGAAACTATCAAAGTTTAGCAGATAAGCAGTGTTCCATTATATGTACGTGTAAGGAGACCTTATGAACAAGACCAAATTAATCGACGCTTTAAGCGAAGAAACGACCTTTAGCAAAAAAGATATTGCTCGTGTTTTAGACTCATTAGTTCGTGTTATCGAACGATGTCTAAAAAAAGGTGAAAAAGTATCAATCACAGGCTTCGGAAGCTTCTGGATTTCAGAGCGTTCAGCTCGCAAAGGAATCAATCCAGCAACAAAACAAAAAATCAACATTCCGAGCGTAACTGTACCTAAATTTAAAGCTGGCAAAAACCTACGTGAAGTAGTGCGCAAAGTTCAATTTTAATAAGGTAGTAAGGTTAGATTGAATTTATTTCGCCTTGCAAAATAGTTATCCATTGTAAGGTCGCACAGTTTTCTGTTCGACCTTATTCTTTTGTTGAAATTTCATATTAAACCCATCAAACATTTCTATTATTTGGAGTCTTTACGTGATTGATTTAGCAGAACTTCGAAAAAATCCACAGCAGTTTACACAAGAAGTTTTAAAAAAAGATCCTTCTTTCAACATTTCTTTGCTGATATCTTTAGATATTCAATTTCGACAACTTTCCCAAGAAGTCGAACTGCTCAGAAAAGAAAAAAATGATCTTGCTAAAAATATTACCGGAGCTGTTTCTCCAGAAGTTCGTCAGCGTTCTATTGAAATTGGAAAACAGCTAAAAGAGCAAGAGCAAGTGCTTACAAGCCTGGAAAAAGATTTTTCAGAACTCTATCTTGCTTGCCCAAATATTATGCATGAAATAGTTCCCGTTGGCGGCAAACTTCAAAATAAAGAAGTTCGTACCATAGGATCTAAAGCAGATTTTGATTTTACTCCAAAAGATCACGTGACTTTAGGAAATGATCTTGGTTGGTTTGATTTTTCTACAGCTGCAAAAATTGCTGGCTCTAACTTTGCTTTGTACAAAGGCGACGCTGTTAAATTAATGTACGCATTGACTCGCTTGATGATGCAAAATAACGTTAAGCATGGCTTTGAACCAATTCTACCTCCTTATTTAGTTAACACAAAATCACTTGAAGCATCAGGTCAATTGCCAAAATTTGCTGATGGTGTTTATAAAATTGAAAACGAAGATTTATATCTTATTCCGACATCAGAAGTAAGTTTGTTAAATTACTATCGTGACAATATTTTTGAACCAAACGATTTGCCAAAGCGTTTAACATCATGGACCAGCTGTTTCCGTCGTGAAGCTGGAACATACGGTTCTGCAGAGCGTGGTTTAATTCGCATTCATCAATTCGAAAAAGTCGAATTAGTTTCTTTTACGAAGCCTGAAAATTCTTACGATGAACTTGAACGCATGATTGCGTGTGGTGAAGATATTTTAAAACAGCTTGGGCTCCACTATCGTGTGATGCTCCTTGCTGCGCAAGATTGTTCTTTCCAGGCTGCTATGACGTATGATCTTGAAGTATGGATGCCTGGTCAAGGCAGCTACTACGAAGTGTCATCAGCAAGTAACTGCACCGATTTTCAATCACGTCGTGCAAAAATTCGCTATCGTGACCAAGTTGGTGGTAAAACAGAATACGCACATACATTAAACGCATCTTCACTGGCTCTTCCTCGTTTGATGGTAGCGCTTATGGAAACCTATCAACAAAAAGATGGATCAATCAAATTACCTGAGTGTTTATTGCAGCAAGGATGGTAGTTTATGATTTCGGCAGACATAGCTCAAAAAGTTAAAGAGTTAGAAATTCATACGCGACGTATTTTGAGCGGATCAAATATTGGTGGTTTCAAGTCACGACAAAAAGGATTTGGCTTTGAATTTGATCAGCTTAGATCGTATCAGTATGGAGATGATGTTCGTTTAATTGATTGGAAAAGTTCTGCGCGCACTCCTGATAATCTTTTAGTTCGACAATACTTTGAAGAACGCAATCGAACATTTATGATCTGCCTTGATGTTTCCTGCTCAACTTATTTTGGTTCTGGTGACGTTTTAAAACAAGATGTCATGAAACAAATTGCCGGAGTTTTATCACTTGCTGCCGAGTGGGGCAAGGATAAAGTTGGTTTAATTATTTTTTCAGATCAGGTTGAAAAAGTAATCCCTCCTGCTAGGGGCTCAAAGCACGTTCAAAAATTACTTACAGAGCTATTTTCTTATAAGCAGACTGGTAAAAAAACTGATTTAAATGTATTATTTGATTATGTGGCATCTCGCGTTGCAAAACGATCGGTCGTTTTTGTAATTTCAGATTTTATAGCTGACGACTTTGAAAAAACATTGAAAAAAACTTTGTTTGATAAAGAAGTAATTGCAATCTCTTGTCATGACAAGCAAGAAGAAAAAATGAGCGATGTTGGACTTGTTTGGATGCAGGATAGTGAATCTGGCAGTCTGGTACTGGTAAATACTGCGAGTAATAAAAAATTAGGTATTATCAGTGGCTTGCAACAACGTTTGCAAGATCAAAAAAAAATATTGAAAAAATCAGGTGTTGATCTATTGAGCTTGCAAGCTCAAGGTCAGTTTATGCATGAATTGATCATGTTTTTTCAAAAACGAATGATGTAGAAAATTTTGTAGGAAATAAAAAATGAGCGCTGGAAAAAGTGGACTTGTTGACGTGTATGGTGTTTGGTATCACCCTTGGTGGCATACATCGTACTTTTATTTTTTTATAGGAACAGTGTGTTTTTTATTGGTGCTGGCACTTGTTTTTTGTTTCAAGAAATATTTTTGGGGTAAGCAAAAAATATCTTTTAAGCAAGTCGCTTTGCAGGATTTATATCGCCTGCAGTCGCAAACGTATGTTTCAGACGAAGCAATTCATGAAGCATATTTTCGAGTTACTATGATTTTAAAAATTTATTTATCAAAGCGTTTTAATATTTCTTTGCTTGATAAAACAGATACAGAAGTTGCGCAGCAGTTGCATGGAGTTGTTTCTGAGAGCCTACAGGCGCTGCTCAAAGAATTTTTTGAGCGATCATTTCAAATTAAATTTGCTTACGACTCAGTATCCGAGCAAATGTTGAAAGATGATATTGAATTTGCGCAAAAAATTGTTCATGAAACAAGTGTTGAATTACCAGTAACGGAGAAGCGTTGAGTTATCAATTTTCCAAGCTACAACATGTGTATATTCACTGGCCGTTTTGCCCTTACAAATGCCATTTTTGTGATTTTGTTGCGATGGCATCACATGAACAATTTATGAAAGATTATCATATTGCACTCAAACGAGAAATTGAACTTTTTGAGCCGTACGCAGGGCCCAAGGAGCGCTTGCAGACTATCTATTTTGGGGGTGGAACACCAAGCACCTATCCTGCTGAGTTGCTACTTGACACGTTTGCTATACTAAAAACTCATTTTATTTTTGATGAAAAAACTGAGGTAACTATAGAAGTGAATCCTAGTACTGTAACGCAAGATTTGCTACGTGTATGGCATGAAGTTGGGATTAATCGATTGAGCATCGGCGTACAAAGTTTAAAAGATATAGTTTTAAAATCATTGAATCGTCATCAAACGGCACTTGATGTGTACGCAGTGCTTCGTGACGCTTCAAAATATTTTGAAAATGTGTCGGTTGATTTTATTTTAGGATTGCCGGGCGTCAGCGATGATGAATGGAAAGTTATGATTCAAGAGGCGATGAACTGGCCGATCAAACATATTTCTATTTATTTTTTGATGGTGCAAGAAGATACGCCTTTATATTTTAAAGTAAAAACAAAAAAAATGACTCTGCCTCCAGATGATGCAACTGTTGATTTGTATGACTGGACCGTTGATACATTAAAAGAACATGGTTTTGATCGTTATGAATTATCAAATTTTGCAAAGCCTGGATTTGAGTCACGTCACAATAGTGCGTATTGGGACAGAAAATCATATAAAGGTTTCGGGCTAGGAGCTTGCTCTTTTAACGGAACTGTTAGATTTCAAAATGGAAAAAATTTGGGTGCGTATCTTGCCAAGATGGCAGGGGACCAGTGTCCCATTGAAGAGGTTGAGTATTTGACTCAACAACAAATTTCTTTGGAAAAAATTATGTTGGGGTTGCGTCAGCGCAAAGGATTGCTGATTGCTGATTATGTGCTCGAGGCAACCGATAAACAAAAAGATCATTTTTTCAAAGGGGTGACTCAGCTGCAAGAGGGTGGGTTTCTTGAAGAGTCTCAAGGAGTAATTCGTTTAACTCCAAAAGGATATGCTCTTGAAAACGAAGTAACGCTTCGTTTGTTTTCTGAATTGTAGAAGAAATAAAATTATTAAATTATTAATCGTTAGGTCGGAAAGGTTTTTGTTATGGCAAAACATGTAGGGGTAAAACTTCCTGAAGAATTGTATGAATTGTTAAAAAAAGGAAGATGCGTTGCTGTTTTAGCGACATTTTCAGATAAAGGCGTGCCGCACACAACGCCTATTCAAGTTATGTATCCAAAAGGTTATGAAAGCATTTTGCTTTCAATTAATAAAAGTCATCAAGGCTACCTTAACATGGTTTGGCAAAAAAAAGTGATGATCTGTTTTATGGAAGAAGGCAATATTGCGTATAGCATTTTAGGTCGTGCGGGCGTGGTCCGTGCCCCTTCTATGGTGCATCCTTTAATGAACGTGGTTCATATTGATATTATCGATATCAAATCAGATTGTTCAGTATTAACCAAAGTTGATTCTGGTGTTCGTTGGAGCTATACTTCCTGGGAAGCAGAGGAATTATCTGTAGCATTGTTTAATGAATTAAAAGAAGTTTCAAAAACTTTATAATCAAAGTCAAAAAAAAGGAGTTTTCATGGGGTTGCTGCGTAACGTTTTGTTTGCTTGTGGTTTTGTTTTAATAGGTCATAACCATATGGTGTATTCATCTTTAGATGCACTTATTTCAAGCCTTGATGAAAAAGGAGCTTCCCCAGCGGTAGCGAAAGCTCCAACTCCAGAAATGCCAATATCTATTGAACCAAAAATGCCAATACTAGTTGAACCGAAGGCGGCTGGTTTAATTGAGCCGAAGACGGTTAGTTTAATCGAGCCAACGGCGGCTGGTTCAATCGAGCCGAAGGTAATGCCGACATCTATGCCAATTGTTCATGTAGGAATGCCAAGCGTTGCTCCAGAACCGGCTGTCTCGCAAGCTATACATTCAGTACCGGCGACAGTGCAACCGGCTGAGCAGCAAGCACAGTTAGAGATAGTTGATGTGCATGCAACATCATCAGCGGGACTTGACACGTTAAATATTGATTCTGCTGGTAATTGGCTTGAAAAAAGAATTTGGTATAAAAAAGCTGAGCTATTATTTGAAGAAATTCGTGCCAATGTTCAAAAAGCATCTGATGTACGTATGCAGTTTATAAATGAAGTAAATGGTACTGGTAAAAAAATTGATGAGTTTTATGAAACAGTCAGTTTTCAAAAAGGCCAAATTGATGAATTATTAAAGGCTGTTTTGCAAGATTTTGATAGTGCAGCAGAGCAGCGCGGCGGCGATCTTTCTTCAAATGAACGTGCTTTAAAAGCTAAAGTACAAGCAGAACAAAAACAGATAGAAGCAATTGGAAAAGATGTTGAATTAATCGGTGCGCTTGATGAGCAGATTGATAAAACAATGATGAAAGCTTTCAAAGAAATTGACACTTGTCGAGGACTTGAAACGCGCTCATGGAATAATTTCAAAGATATTGGAAATGAGCTCGACGATAAAAAAGCTCGGGTTTTATACTATGAAATGGAAAATTTTCATAAAAACATTGAACAAAAAATGACCTACTTGCAAACGAACTTACTTCCATATTTGCAATCGCAATTAATTAGTAAAGTTGATGCAACCATTTCTCAAATTAAAAGTTCAGTCAGTAGCCTTGACCAAAAAGGACTGAGCCTTCAAACGTTGCTCGAAAAAGATGAGCAGGGCGATCTGCTTATTTTAAAGCAGCGAGAATCTGAAATAGAAAAAACTGTAGAAGGTTCTTGGGAGCAGCAGAAGGCTAAAGAAGCAAAAGAATTAAAAGATCTTAAGAAGAAACAACGAGAAGCTGCAGCACAAAATACATGGTATCATCGCATAGCTTCGACTTTATTTGAGTACTCTCAAACAGCGTGGATTAAGGTAAAAGATTGGGCTGTTATTGTAGGTTGCTGTGTAAAATGTCTTGTTTGTAAGATTCAAGAAATGATCTGTCGATTGATGGGATATTAAAACTATTCTTTTTCGTTGAAAATATCACTGCATTTGATAATCTATTCAACGACTTTGCCGAAGTGGTGGAACTGGTAGACACGCAGCCTTGAGGTGGCTGTGAGAGAAATCTTATGGGGGTTCGAGTCCCTCCTTCGGCACCAGCTTTCGCGTAAAGCTTCAGCTGGGACGCCCATAACTGAATGCCCAAAGCATTAATCGAAGAAATAAATTTGAAATGTAAGCGAAAGCTGTCCGCCATAGTAAAAGAGCGTAGCGAAATACGAAGGCTGGACAATAAAAAAACAAACAAATAAATTTGTTTGTCATCTGCAAGATAGCGTCAGTCAATTGAAAAAAGAGTATTTTTAAATCACTGTTTCTGGAGAGAACATTATGAATCATTCATTTCAAAAGGCCCTAACTTCTGGGTTTTCACTGTGGATCATTTTTGCAATAGCAACAACCGGTTACCTGTATCGATACGGTCAAAAAGATATTCGTTTCGGGATTGATTTGGTAGGTGGAACATACATCACTCTTGAAGTACAAGAAGATGACATCGTCAAAAATTATTTAAATGACAAAATCCGTGGATTTGAATCCCTGTTAAAAAGTTCTCATCTTGAGTTAGATGGTAAACCGATGATCACTGATGATACATTGGTTTTTAGATTTAATTCGCCAAATGTATCACGCGAAGCAGAAAGCTTATTTCGAGCGGAAGAAAAATATTTAAAATATGCAATTGAAGGATCAAACTTAAAAGTTTCGATTGCTGATTCTGTACTTTCACATTTGATCACAGAAGCTGTTGAAGCAAACATTGAAATTTTACGAAGCCGTTTTGCAAGTTTGAGTGAAATTCGTATCAGCAAACAAGGCGCAAAACAAATCGTTGTTGAATTACCTGACGTCAGTGATCCTCATCAAGCAAAAATGATGATCGGAAAATCTGCGGTCTTAGAATTCAAATTAGTTGAAGATAGCGCAGGAAGCAGAGAAGCGCTTTTAAGCAAATATGATCATGAATTACCAGAAGGAACTATGATTCTTCCTGGACAACGCCGCGGCGGTTTGGGTGATGAAAAAACATACTATCTATTGCCAACATACTCACCAGTATCTGGAAAATATTTCAAAACAGCTAAAACTGATTTCGGTGGACAATTCGGAACAGATTTAGTGGTAAGCTTTGAATTTGATGAAGAAGGCGGAAAACGCTTCCATGAATTAACAAGCGAAAACATTGGAAAAACTTTAGCAATTGTTCTTGATGATGAAGTTATTCAAGCTGCAACGATCCAGTCTGCGATTGGTTCAAAAGGACAAATTACAGGAAATCATAAAGCTGAAGAAGCAAGTTCGCTTGCAAAATTGCTCAAATCTGGAGCATTCAAAGCAAAAGTTAACTTTATTGAAGAGCGTCAAATCGGGCCCACACTTGGTCAACAAGCAATTAAACAAGGTTTGATGTCATGCGTTATCGGATTAATGTTATTGCTGATATTTGGTGTATTTTACTATCGTATGTCTGGCGTATTCTCATTTTTCACATTGGTGTATAACTTGATTCTTTTATTAATGTTTATGTCGCTGATGAGAGCAACGTTAACACTTCCTGGTATTGCCGGAATGATTTTAACCGTTGGTATGGCGATCGACTGCTCGATTTTAATTTACGAACGTATTAAAGAAGCGTTGAAAGAGGGTCTTTCGATTTCAGCTGCCGTTGAAGATGGATTTTCTGAAGCATTGTGGGTTATTTTAGATTCAAACATCACAACGTTTATCGTAGCAACTGTTCTGTTCTATTTTGGAACTGGACCGATCAAAGGTTTTGCGGTTACGATGATGATTGGTATCATTACCACACTTGTGACTGGCTTGTTTTTCCTAAAATCATTATTTAAATTTTATTTACGTGTTTTTAATGTACAAAAACTAAGTATTTAGTATAATATTTTTTATCTTAAGTCTTTAATGATCCTCGCAGTCTGCGGGGATCATTCTTGAAATCTCTAGGTTGGCGACGTAGCTCAGTTGGTTAGAGCGGCAGAATCATAATCTGTAGGTCCGGGGTTCGAATCCCTGCGTCGCTACCATTTTTTAAACCCATTCCTTTTAATTCAATTTTTCATAAGATTGATTTCAGAATCTTTTTTTAGTAAGAACAATTCATATATTATTTTTTTACAAAGATAAAAAAGGAAAGTTCTTATGACAAAACGATCGAAATTATTAATTATTTTTGCTTTAGCCTTTACGGGCTTGCAAGGTGTACCATCATTGGCAGATGTTTTCGATATTGTAAGTGTTGTTAAATTTGCTAAAGCGAATACTCCAGCAGCTGGAACGCCACCAGCTACAGTACCAGTGATAGTGCCACCAACGGCTACACAGCCATCAGCACCAACTGTTACTCCAACTCCAGCTCCAACTCCAGCTCCAACTCCAACTCCAGCTCCAACTCCAGCTCCAGCAGCAAAAGTAAATCCACTTTCTTACACATCTTTGGCACAACATAAAACATTAAGTGGACTGCTAAAAGTATTAAACGCTAGTATTACAGTAGGAGCGCAAACGGCAACATTTTCTAAGTTCTCACCGTCTGGAAACTATCCAGCATATTTAAACTTTCTTATTGGTAGATTTGGTGGATTTGCTTTTTTTAGTAATCCATGGGGCGCGTCCTATTCAATTGCTGCTGATTTGACAACTGTTGTTAAGGATGTCGATTGGTCAAAAGGTGTTACATTTCTTCCTCTTGCTTTTGATTCAGCAGGCAACTTTGTCCCTCATTTGGGTAAAGCAGAAACGATAGATCCTTATTTGTTTGTATATGATTCAAATGGCGCTTTATTGGGAGTGAAGCATACTCCTATGACTAGAGCAACACCTGGTGTAGGAGCTACTGTGACTAGTGGTGTTGACTACGGAGTAGCATCATCTACAGCTATTGAATATACACAATATCCAGCAGTTTTCACACTAACAGGACCACAAACAAGTGTTTTATTAACATCTTTATCTAAATTACCTCTTACTGCTCCGTCAGGTACTTCTTCTTTGACAAGTGTCATAAATGCAGCTGGAGCAAAATTGGATCCGCAAGTGACATTGTCGACATCGACAGGAAGCTTTACAGCCTCTGCTTCAACTACTATGCCGACATTTGTAAATATAAATTGTGGAGATTGGGGATATCCATTTATATGGAATCCTTGGGTTAAAAATCCTACGCCAGTTGCTGCAGATTTGATTGCATCTGGATATTTTACAAGCGTTGATTGGACAAAAGGTGTTACATGGGTAATGCTTGGATTTGATGCAAATAACAATTTGATGTTTGACCTGACTTTAACACCTCCTACAAATTTTTATCTGTTTTTATATAATAGTACTACAGGAGCTCCTTTAGTATCAGGTGGAATTCCAATTACTAATCAAGTAAATATAAGTGGTGCAACGTCTCCTAAATTAACAAATACTTTTGCATTTGGTTATGCTCCTGTAGCGACAAACCCTACTCCTCCTTCTTCTCCTTATCCTGCAGCTCTTACGCTTACTGGAACGTCCGTAGCTCCAGCGTCTTATAATCCTGGTGGAATTGGTACATTTGGGGGTGTTCTCTAATTTCCTTTGTAACCATGTACTAAACAAATAAGCAACTCTTGAATTATCAAGCCTGGAATTTATTCTGGGCTTGATTTTTTTGTGCTTTTTTGTGTTGATAAGTACTAGAGAAAAATAATATATGAACATGGAATTATAAGTATGAAATTTATAGAAGTTGCACAAGCGTTTCAAAATCTGGAACAAGAACCATCTCGCATCGGGATGACTAAAATTCTTGCCAAGCTTTTTGCTCAAAGTTCAAAATCAGAAATTCAAATTATTTCATATCTTTCACAGGGAAGTTTGTTTCCTCCGTACCAAGATGTACAATTTCAAATAGCTCAAAAAGGGATGGTCAGTATTATAGCTGAGCTTGCAGGTAAATCTGATGCAACGATTCAAAAAGATTTTAAAGAGCTGGGTGACATAGGCCTTGTGGTTCAAAAAGAGTGGACGAGAAGCGAATGCGAGTTAACCGTTCATCAGGTTTATGAGCAGCTGCTGGAAATCGCTCGTATTTCAGGAACTGGTTCAACAGAAAAAAAAGGCATACATGTGCGTAAGCTGCTCAAGCAGGTAGACAGCTTGAGTGCAAAATTTATTGTGCGCATTGTTGCTAAAACATTACGCCTTGGTTTTTCTGACATGACCGTTTTAGATGCGCTTTCATGGATGGATACTGGTGACAAATCACTGAGCAAAGATTTAGAAGCTGCTTACAATGTTTGTGCCGATTTAGGGTTAGTTGCTCACACGATGAAAGAAGAAGGCATTAAAGGCATTAGATCTATGCACATTAAAGTTGGCATTCCGATTCGTCCTGCCGCTGCAGAACGGTTGACGAGTGCAAAGGCTGTTATCGAGCGACTTGGTCATTGCGTTGCGCAGCCAAAACTTGATGGTTTTCGAGTTCAAGTGCATGTAAAAAAAACTGAAACAAAGACTGATGTACACTTTTTCTCGCGAAATATGCTTGATATGTCCGATATGTTTCCTGATTTGAAAAAAATGGTATCGCAGCTCCCTGTCCACAGCTTGATCTGTGAAGGTGAAGCAATTGTGTACGATGAAGAAACGGAGTCTTTTCTACCTTTTCAAGAAACGGTTAAACGAAAAAGAAAACATGATGTTGAGCAGATGAGTATTGATATGCCCTTGCGACTGTATTTGTTCGATATTTTATACCTTGATGGTAAATCGTTGCTTGAGGATACCCATAAGCAGCGTCGCATTATTTTGCAAGATGTTTTGAAGAAGTGGAATTTAGCACATGGATCCCCGGATCAAGTCCGAGGACGAAGAGGGGAGAATGAAATCTCGGTCGTGTCTGAAGGGCGAGGAGTGAGTGAGGCTTTGCAGATCGTAGAAGAAAAACCATTTTCAAAGGCTCAAGATTTAGAAGATTACTTTTTGCTTAATATTCAAGCAGGACTTGAAGGGTTGGTGGTCAAACGTGAAGATGCAATCTATCAACCAGGGAAACGAAATTTTAATTGGATTAAATTAAAACGCGAAGCTCATGGATCTTTAATTGATACCGTTGATTGTGTTATTTTAGGTTATTATGCAGGACGCGGTAAGCGTGCAAAATTTGGCATCGGGGCATTTTTAGTTGGTATTTATAACCAAGAAAAAGAGCAGTTTCAAACTGTTGCTAAAGTAGGAACTGGAATGAGTGATGATGAGTGGAAAGATTTGAAAAAACGATGTGAGCATATAAAATTGCAGCATCAACCTAAAAATGTTTCATGCGTTAAGGATTTATATCCTGACGTTTGGGTAAGCCCTGAATTGGTATGCGTTGTTAAATCTGATGAAATTACGTTATCTCCTGCACATACTGCTGGGAAAACAGAAGGTCATCCTGGGTATGCACTACGGTTTCCTCGCTTTGTTTCCTATCGACCGGATAAGTCAGCTCAAGACGCAACATCGATAAAAGAATTAAAACATTTATACGCCCAACAAAAGATCCAGTCTTGATTAGACTTTAGCTTGAAAGGATCCACCCTTGATTTCTCGATTTTAATATGCTTAAGTAGAAAAAAAGATGGAAAAAGGGTAGGTGTGTTTTGAAGAATTTTAGCAAACTCGTTATGCATAGTATCTGTTGGTTGATGCTTACTCACATATGTAAGGCACCACCACACAATAATTTGGCGAGTTTGCTTTCTGGTTTGGATAGTGCTCCAGTTCAGCAATCGATTGAGTCTCCGGTTGTTGCTCGTAGAAAAGCAAATCAAAATAATGCATTGTTGCAAGATCTTTCACAGCAACAAGTACCAGAGCAATCTTCTGTGCAACCTCAAAGAAAAACAAATCAAAATAGTTCAGTGTTACAAAATTTTTTACAACAACAAGCAGCTATTGCGTCCCAAGCAGTTTTAAAGGTAAAGCCTCAACACTCTAAGGGGCAGATCGGTTTATATTTGCAACAATTAGAGAGCGAAAGTCAGGCGCAGACATCTTCATCTCCTAAAAAAATAGGGCAAAATAAACTATTGTTGGAAAATTTTTTACAAAAAACACAAAGTCCCTTGTATCAAGAAGCAATGATCATTTTAAGTGATAAACAGTTACAAAATGAGTATCGACAAAACATGGCTTCAATTCAATTATTTTTCATGAATTATAGCATGCAAGAGTTGCAATCTTTTCATGTAAATACATCTGTTGTACCTCATAATTTGACCTCGATGTTAGACGAATTGTCAGCACCATCACAAAGTCAAACCATTTCAAAGGTTGCTCCTAAGAGAAATAATTTAGCAAACATATTGTCATCAATGTCCCAGGACAGTCAAATAACGCCACAAAAAAACAATGCTAAACCTAGAAATAATGCACAATTGTTAGCTTTACTACGGTCACAAGGATAGGACTTATGAAAAGATTTTTACGGTGCATGCTTTTTTCTTGCTCAATAGTAAGTTTTCAATATATTCAATCATCGCAGCGTATGGTGATTGATCGGTATGAAACGGCACTTCAAGATTTGATGAAGGATCACGAAAGCAGAAGTTACGCTGCTCCTATTGTCTTTAGTGGATCTAATCTTATTTTTTCGACTTATCAAAAAATCATAGCTCCTTATGTTTCATATATTTCTGGATACGCGGGCATTGTTCGTGAAGAATTTGCTAAACAAATTCCATACAGTGTAGACCTGCAGACTATGTCAGATGATTTTTTTAAATATGAAAAAGAAGTGAAGCGTGTCATACAAGTTTTTGAGCAAGACCTGCAAACGGCAGCTCTTCATTATTTTTATGAGCAGTTACAAGGCAACATGGTTCAAGTTTGTTATCTCATCGTTCAACATTTTTCAAATCAGTTAACCTACATCTCAAAGGATCTTGACTCAGTTTTTGTAGCATACAAACTTGCCTGGGCGCCGCAAACGCAAAATATGAACCTTGTCTTAGTGCCGCAAGGATCTGATTTCGCTACAAGTATAACGCAAATGATGACAACTCTGTATGTTGCAGCTATTGCCGATAGAAGCAATAGCTTGATCACCGCGTCTCAAAATGAAGCAAGCAAAAAAACTATCCTGCAAGAAATGGAAAAATATCATAATATTTTGTATCAGGTCTATTTAAATAATGGTCAAAAAGATCAAGCAGCTCGGGAGCTTTTAGCAATCAAAGGATTGAAAAGCCAACAAAAACAAGCTGAGAATGCACCAAAATTATTTCAAGCAGCTCAAAAAATGCTTCAGTCTGCTCGTGTAAAAATTGTTCTTGATGTAGCTCAACCAGAGCAAATAAAGACTCAAGTAATTGCTAGCATTTCTCAATTAAAACAAGTTCTTACCAGTTACGACTCAGCAGCTACAGCGTATGAAGCAGCTCAAGACGGGACAGGTTACAACAAGTGTATTCAAGCTCAAAATAGTATTAATGACATTGATATGCAGCTAAGAATGTTACAGTTGGTTTGGGATTTATTTTTAATCGGCCCTACAGCTTCCAAGCAACCGACATTTTCAACAGTTCAATCTTTTTTGCAAACAAAATCATCTGTTGCGACCAAAGACGCTGTGCAAGCACTACAAAATCTTGCTGATTTGTGTCAGTCTGCGCCAAATTCACTGAGCCCAGCTTTAGCGTTACTTCCATTGCTTGAAGGTGTTATGACAGGCGTTGCAAATAATAATGCTTCGAATGTGAGTATGGCACTTTTGACTGACGCTAAAGAAGCAATTGAAACATTATCGCAACTTCTAAAATTTATAATTCAAGCGATAGCGTCAAAAGATCAAAAAGATATAAAAAGCGCTATGACCTACGCAAGTCACTTGGATAGTTTGTTTGAAAAAAATGAAAACATTGGCCAATACGTGGCTTTCTTACCAGATATTTTAGCCAAAGGCAGTAACCCAGGCTTCGCCGGGCAGGTAACATGGATTCAATTTTCAGCACAGTTTTTAATGCGCAGTGGAGTAGTTTCTACCGTTGCTGCTGCAATAGCTCAAGTTGGAAAATACGAACAACCTCCAACAGTAGAATTATCTGTAGGTCAGATTAAAGATTTACAAGCTCAAGGTGAGTCTGATCTTGAGCAGGCAATTACAGCAAAAAAAACAGGTGATTTTACTACTGCGGCAAAGCAGTATAAAAATATGCAAAATGTTTATTTAAAACTACTTAGTGCTCCATCTGTTACTCCTGCAGACGAGCAAAACATCAGAAGAAAATATTTTTTAGCGACAACTTTATTTACTGCAAGTTCACTGGTATCAACGATATCTACCGTAGCAGCGCAGTCTTTAGGAGCATTAACTAACGTGCCGACCTCGTATGTGGTTAGTGCGTATCAAACTCCGACCATTGATATAAATTTATTAGGGCTTAATGCTTTACCAGAGTCTTTGCAATCAGTTGCGCCAAGTAAGCTTGTTTCTACGTTAAGCGCAGCTCAGAAAAAAGATGTAATGCAGATTTTTAAAGCATATTTGGTCAGTCAGGTAGTTGCAGATCAAAGTGTTCAATTTTCTGATTGTTTTATTGATTATCAATTAAAAACTGTTGCAAATATTTCAGAGGTGAACCAATCAATAGCTATGCAAGCTTTGCAGCAGGTTAATGATTATTTGAAAGGCTTTAAAACTAGTTCTCAAATGGCCGTACAAGTTACGAGTTCAACGCCATCCTCCTCGTCATCCCTAGGCTCGCCTGTGGGGCGTAGCCTTGGCGTAGACCTAATCCAGGGATCCAGTAATGAAACTTCATTAATCATCATAATGTATAAAGCGCCCATTAACGCAGTAACGCCACTGTATAATTCTGCACCTCTAGCGGCAGATTATTTTTTAGGAGCGCAGATGCTGTTTCAACCAGGCTCACAGCTTATTTCTTTAGCGGGAAGTAATTATGTTCCTGGAAATGATATACGAGCAGCATCGATGATGCTTGAAGATGTAGCGTATTGTTACGCAAGCGCAGCTCAGCAAGAAATTGATCAAGCGCAGATAATCATGGCTCAGATTTTAAAGAAGATAGGTGCCAATGTGGTTGAAAAAACCGTGGTTACAAAAACTGCGGATGCAAAAACAGTAGCAGCTCAAGCAAAGGGTGTTGCTCATAACGGAGTTACCCCTAACGGAGTTACCCATAACGGAGTTACCACTGTTCAATTGCCAGA
This sequence comes from Candidatus Babeliales bacterium, assembly GCA_041660205.1. Classification (NCBI taxonomy): domain Bacteria; class Candidatus Babeliae; order Candidatus Babeliales; species Candidatus Babeliales bacterium. The sequence goes on along the minus strand of JBAZWT010000006.1, from coordinate 7,159 downwards.
AGATTTTACCACTATGTACTCACAGGTAAAAAAAGGTGTTTTGCGAGCTCAATCTCTTTTAGCAGCTCAAGGCCAAAGTGCTCAAGCATATTTTAAACAGGCTGAAAGTATGGTAAAAGCTCAGGCAGTACAAGAAGTTTATATCGGACTGTATCAAACTTTGATTACGTTTATGAAACAATGTTTGGTTGGAGATCCTTTTTCAGTTGAATATAACAATCTGCTTTCTGATATTAATACTGCGTATTTGCAGTGGGGTGTAGAGCTAGATCAAGTCAAAGACGCTGCGCAAATCGCTAAGATAAATAAAGATATTGTTGATCTGTTTGTTGCAGCAGGAAATCAATGTCTGAGTGCTCACTACATGCAGTCACTGTTTCCGAAATTCCAACAAATTCATTATATGGCTGCAGCGCAAGATTTTATTGCTGCTCAGAAAAAATATACTGCAATGGGAGACGGGACCAATGCAGCGGCAATGCAAGATCACATTAATAACGCATATTTTTTAGGATGTGATCAAAACATTGAACTTTATTTCTCGGTGAAAAATAATGGAATTTCGTATACGTCGCATTCAGGTCAGGCAACAAATGTATCATTTTCACAATTATTGCAAGATTATCAAAGCTTTGAACAAAATGGTGCGCTTATTGATCCTGCTGAGCAAGATGGTTATAACTCAGTTCAAAATTTATTGTTAAATGCTGCAATGATTTATCAACAGTTGGCTCAAAATTTTGAAAAATTAGTAGTGGTTCCAGCCGCTCAGCCAGCAAGTAAAAAAGCAAATACGTCAGATAATCAAAAACTTTTAACTTATTTAAAATTAAAAAATTTAATTCCACAGTCTACGGTAACAATTGCCTCAATTCCATTTGCTCAAGTGGGTCTTAAAGAAAAAATTCTTTTGAGCGCTCCTGATATTTATCAAAATTTCTTATCTGATCCAGGATCTATGGTGGCATGGTTTAATCTCTTGATTACCATTGTGCAAAATATATATATGGAAGATTATTTAGGAGCGACAGCAACCGAGACTTCAACTGATCTTGAAACTAAAACGAAAGAATTTTTTGATGCAGAGCAAAAAGAAGCATCAAGCTTGCAAAATCCGTCCTCGGCATATGTTGGTTAATTTATAAAATACAGGAGGTGATTTTAGTTTGTTGAGTATAAAAATCAAGTAAAAGTTTAATCATTAAAGGAGTTTTTTATGAAAAACCGATCAAAATTAATAATTATTTTAGCAGCCTTCACTGGCTTGCAAGTAACTGCGTCGCAGCAGCTTTGGAATATTGTAAATGTTGTTAAATTTGCTAAGGCAGAATTTCCAGCACCTACAAAACAGTCTTCAACTTCTTTGGCAGCTTTGGCACAACATAAAACATTAAGTGGACTACAAAAAGCATTATCTGGTACTACAATAGGAACGCAATCAGCAAACTTTTCTAAGCTTTCAGTGTCTGGAAATTATCCAGAATATTTAAATTTTCTTCTTGGTAGATTCGGTGGATTTGCTTTTTTTAGTAATCCATGGAATAGCAATGGACCAATTGCTGCTGATTTGACAAAATTAGTTGCGCAGGTCGATTGGTCAAAAGGTATTAAATTTCTTCCTCTCGCTTTTGATTCAGCCGGTAATTTTGTTCCTCATTTGGGTAAAGCAGAAACGATAGATCCTTATTTGTTTGTATATGATTCAAGTGATAATTTATTGGGAGTGAAGCATCTTCCTATTTCTAGAGCGACAAAAGGTAAAGAGGCTACTGTGACTAGCGGTGTTGATTATGGAGTAGCATCATCTAATTCAGCTATTGAATATACACATTACCCAGCAGTTTTCACACTTGTTGGACCTTCAGCAAGTATAAAACAGTCCCCAACTTCTTTAGCAGCTTTGAAAAAACATAAAACATTAAGTGGACTACGAAAAGCATTATCTGGTACTACAATAGGAACGCAATCAGCAACCTTTTCTAAGCTTTCAGAGTCTGGAAATTATCCAGCATATTTAAATTTTCTTCTTGGTAGATTCGGTGGATTTGCTTTTTTTAGTAATCCATGGAATAGCAATGGACCAATTGCTGCTGATTTGACAAAATTAGTTGCGCAGATCGATTGGTCAAAAGGTATTAAGTTTCTTCCTCTTGCTTTTGATTTAGCCGGTAATTTTGTTCCTCATTTGGGTAAAGCAGAAACGATAGATCCTTATTTGTTTGTATATGATTCAAGTGATAATTTATTGGGAGTGAAGCATATTCCTCTTTCTAGAGCAATAGCTGGTGCAAAAGCTACTGTGACTAGCGGTGTTGACTATGGAGTAGCATCATCTACAGCTATCGAATATACATCTTACCCAGCAATTTTCACACTAACAGGACCAGCGCCAAAAGCATAATTAGTAGTAATTAAAATTCAAACTGTGGCGGTTTATCTCAATCACCATGCATAGGATGAAATTAGTTCTTAATTATTAACTTGAATAAAAAGAAAGAGCAGGTGTTTTAATCCTGCTCTTTCTTTTTACCTTTAAAAAATTAACCATTCAGTCGCTAACCGTTTGGTTGTTGAATCATTGAAACCGTTAAAGCTTCTAGCTGGAAACTTGAAGCTGTTTGCTCAAAGTATTGCTTGATAGCAAGGGTGTAAAACGAGTTGTACACGAAGCAAAATTCTTTTTTGATATAGACAGTTGGCAATGTTAAATTTGGGCTGTAGTCGGTAAATGTTGCGCCTGTAGGTATCAAGATATTTTCTGGATCGGCAATAATGATAATTGTGTTGAGAGGTATGTTGTTATCTTTTGGCAAATCTACTTCTGAGGTTTCAAAATAATATAATTTTGTTTTATCATCTTGTTTGAGTTGGACCAGATACATTTGCGAGTGATGCTTTGGGTCAATCATCCAATTGTGAACAGTTCCTGGCGCAATCATGTAAGCAGCTTTTATTGCTTTAGTAATTAAAAAGTAAGTCTTTGGTTCTTGCTGAGGAAGACGAGGAAAAATAATTTGGCCGTTATTGTCGCTTAAAGCAACATGCCCAGCGTACATACACATGACTCCAGGAACTCCAAATTGTCTTTTATGTGCTTGGACTATTTTACCAGAAAGGTAACCTGGCTGTTGAACTTTTTTTGAAAGTTTCTGCAATTCTTTGTGATTGTTTGATGGAGCTTTAACGTAAGGATATTTCTGTAGAAAAAACGTTATTACTTGATCAAGAGCGCTTTGGGAGTGTGGAATACTGATCAGGGTGATTAAAAGTAAGAGTTTGGTTAAACATTTCATCTTTATCTCCTTTTTTTGATATGGTACCATATCTACAAAGCAAAAAACTATAGTTTTATGATTAAGTTGCAGGTTTAAGGATTAAAAATAAATCATGACGTCATACTTTGTCGACTTAGAAGAACAAATTATTTGGAACAGCTTTGTTGAAAAGTTTTCTATCAACGAGCATCAAGCACAGCAGTTTAAACAATATTTTGATTTGATTGTTCAAGAAAATCAAAAATATAACATCACGGCAATCACAGGAGTGCGTGAGATAATTTTAGATCATTTTTACGACTCACTCTCGCTCATACTTTTTTATGACATGAAAAAGATTCAGTCGCTGGCAGATGTCGGATCTGGAGGTGGATTTCCAGGAATTCCACTAGCAATTATGTGTCCAGAAGTTCAAGTACATTTAATAGAAGTTAACAATAAAAAAGTTTATTTCTTAGGACTTGTTGTTGCGCAGCTAGGACTCAACAACGTATCGATTCATACCGATGATTGGCGAACATTTTTAAGGAAGTCAGAAGTTTTCGTAGACCTTTTTGTAGCGCGAGCGTCGTTGCAACTTGATGAATTAATACGAGTTTTTAAGCCTTCGTCAAAATTTCAAGAGAGCGGTTTAGTCTATTGGGCTTCAAAAAAATGGATAGCAACAGGGCAAGAAAGAGAGTATCTTAATAAGTGCTTGTCGTATGGGGTGGGCGATAAGGAGCGAAGTTTATGCTTCTTCATGAAAAATAAATCACAACAAAATCTTTTTATGTAGACTGGGGACATATGAAACTGAGTGTTACATCGCGAGTTTCTGCTTTATTTCAAACTGATGGCGGACTATCATACTCTAGAATTTTACGTTACTTTTATCCTGAATGCATCACAGCACTCATCATTTATTTTCTTCCGTATTGCATTGATTGTTATTTTATTTGCAATCTAAAATCTACAAATCTTTATGCAGTATCTGGTATCGTTGATAATTTTTTAACGATGTTTTTAAAAGCAGCTGAAGGGCTTTCAATCGGAACAGTCATTGTTGCTGGTTATCACAACGGACTTAAAGAGTATAAAAAAGCTGGTGAAGCATTTGTTGATGCTTTCTGGACCGTTATTGGCGTTGGAGCTCTTGTTTCAGTCACCTTGTATTTTATGGTTTCAGCTATATGCCATTTCAACAATTTTTCTCCTGATATGATTGATCAGGGTATTCCGTACTTGCAGATTAAATCAGCATCTATATTTTTTATGTTTATTTATTTTGCCTTAGTCGGTTTTCTACGAGCGATAAAAAACACCTTTGTACCGATGGTCGTATTTGCTATAGGTAGCGTGATATTTGTGTTGGTTGATTATCTTTTAATTTTTGGTGCATACGGCTTTCCACAAATGTGTTTGCTCGGTTCTGCTGTTGCGTCACTGGCTCAATATCTTTCTATGTCAGTAATTATGTTTATCTATCTGGCCTATACAAAAAATCATGAAAAATATGGCCTGTCTTTTTTAACGAAAAATATTTCATTTTGTCGCATCAAACAATTATTGATGTTTTCAATACCTGTGCTTATCGATAAAGTGTCGATAGCATTTGCCTATGCATGGCTTGGATCATGTATGTCACACATGGGTCCAATGGCTGGAGCAGCGTTTTCAAGTGTTAAACTTATGGAGCGTTTTGCCTTTTTACCAGCAATAGCTTTTGCACAAGTTATTACATTTTTAGTAAGTAACGATGTGGGTGGCGGTAGATGGAAAGATATTCATGCAAATATTAAAAGAGTTGTGATTATGGCTGTTTTATTTGTAGGGATTATTGTGATTGTTGGCTCTATGTGGCCGTATGTGTTTGTAAATTTATTTGATCGAAATCGCGAATTTGGTCATTTGGTAGCAACGATTTTTCCAGCATTGAGTATCCTTATTTTAATAGATTTGCTACAGCTGATTTTATCAGCAGCTTTGCGTGGTGCAGGTGATGTTAAAACAGTGATGATCACGAGGGTAGCTATTATTGCTGGATTTTTCATTCCATCAACCTACATTATTGCCATGTTTCCATTTAAAACATTGGTGTCTAAAATGCTTGTGACCTATGCAGCATTTTTAATAGGAAATGGTTTGATGAGCATTGTGTACGTTTTCAGACTAAGACAAAAACATTGGAAAAAGCAAAACGAGAAAGTGGTTTGCGATGAGTAAAGTAACTAAAGAAGAAGTAAGAAAATTAGCTGAGTTAACCAAAGTTTCTTTTGAGGAACATGAATTGGACGGCATTATTGCGCAATTAAATGATGTTTTAGCATACGCTGAGCGCGTTGTGCAAATTGCACAGCAGCAAGTTGATATGCCATCAAGCAAAAATGTTAACTGCGATCGAGCAGACGTTGTAATCCCAACAGACATTGCGCCCATTTTAGCGCAAGCTCCACAGCAAGAAGACAATTACTTTGTGGTGCCTAAATTTTTAGATAATTAATTTAAATCTCGTCATCCCGGACTAGATTCCAGACTTCGCCAAGGCTTCGTCGGACTTTCGCCGGGATTTAGTAATAAAAATTTCATCATTCCTTTAAAACAGGAGCTTTCCCGTGAATGATCTATCGTTTGCAACGATTCAAGAACTTAAACAAGGTTTAGAAAATAAAAGTTTTTCATCACCAGAACTATTGGAATTTTTTCTGCAAAAATTTCAACAACATGATGACTCAATAAAATCAGCAATTGAAATTTTCGATAAAAAATCGATCTTAGAAAAACAGCAACAAGGTGGACTTCTCAGCGGCATTCCCGGCATCATTAAAGATAATATTTGTCAGCAAGGTCGCATCACTTCATGTGCATCAAAAATGCTTGAAAATTATCGTGCAACATACGACGCAACAGTTATTGAGCGCTTAAAGAATGAAGGAGCTTTGCTCGTAGGGCGAGCTAATCTAGACGAATTTGCTATGGGAAGTTCAACAGAAACTTCAGCTTTTTTCAAAACGAAAAATCCTTGGAATTTAAGCTGTGTGCCAGGAGGATCAAGTGGTGGTTCGATTGCAGCTGTAGCGGCTGGGATGGTTCCATGGGCACTTGGAAGTGAAACGGGCGGATCAGTTCGTCATCCTGCAGCATTTTGTGGTATCGTTGGTTTTAAACCAACATATGGTTCTGTTTCTCGTTACGGATTGATTGCGTATGCATCATCTCTTGATCAAGTTGGTATTGCAACACGTACTGTTTATGACAGTGCTTTAGTTTATTCAGCCATTGCGGGTCATGATCCAAAAGATGCTTCAACATTAAAAGAACTTACAAAAAAAGATTACACCACGCAGCTTGATGGAACGTTGCCAAAAAATCTTCGCATCGGAATTGTAAAAACAGCTTTTGAAACACCAGGGTTAGATCCTCAAGTAAAACAATTAACACAAGATGCAATTGAAACTTTAAGAATTGCTGGTGCAACGGTTCATGAAATTGAATTGCCAACACTTGAATACAGTGCAGCGACTTATTTTATTATTAGTCGTGCTGAAGCTGCATCAAACTTAGCGCGCTTTGACGGTGTTCGTTATGGATATCGCAGCAAGGATGCAAAAGACTTACAAGAACTGTACATTAACAGCCGTAGTGAAGGTTTTGGTAAAGAAGTAAAAGTCCGAATGCTTATTGGAAATTATGTGCTATCTGCTGGATATGCAGGCAGATATTATCATAATGCGCAAAAGGTACAGGATCTAATTCGTCAAGATTTTGCAAAAGCTTTTGCAAAAGTTGATGTTTTGATGATGCCATCACAAGCTAGTCCAGCTTTTGAATTTGGAAAGTTTGATAACAATAAATTACAAATGGATCTGCAAGATTATTTCTTGTGCCCGGCAAACTTGGCAGGG